>NZ_CP081495.1:2410396-2711696 GCF_025919725.1 Flavobacterium agricola
CATAAAGCTTGCGCTCATGCTTTCCATCATAATTAAAATAACATTGGGCTTATTTTCTGTTTGATTTGAGTTTATAACTTCTCTTTTTATGCTGTTTGCTTTAGGATCAAGTAAATTTAATTCCTTTTGAACGATTGTAAAAGCTTGTTGATTTGGAATGGTGTTGTAAAACGTTGCATAATCTAATTGATTGTTTTTAAAAGCTGCAAAAAAGGAATAAATACCAGCTTTAGATATTTCGCTGTTGTATCTGTTTTCAGACCATTCTGCTTGTTGGTTGGTAACGCATTGAATAAAAAACAAGGCAATAGCGCTGTTAGCAACAAAATATAAAATTCTGATTTTAAATGAAGTTTTTGATTGAAAACTGATTTTAAAAGCTTGAACTTTTGTTAGCGCCAGATATAGTAAAAAACAAATACTTAATACGATACTAAAAAGTAAGGGCAAAGGATAGGATTGCTGAATGTTGCTAATAACTTCGTTAGTATAAATTAAATAATCAACAGCAATAAAGTTAAAGCGCGTTTTAAATTCTTCCCAAAAAGTAATTTCAGCAAAAAAAGTAAAAACTAATATTAGTAGTAATAAAGCTGCAATAAAATGGAGCATCACTTTATCTACCTTACTACCAATTATTTTTTTAGGAATAAAAGTTAAGTACAAACATAAAGGCATAAAAAATAAGCTTGCTGTTCCTAAATCAAAAAACAACCCCATAGCAAGGGTTTTTATTAAGTTAGATACGGTAAGTGAAACTTCGTTAGCTTCCCAAACTATAAAAACTAAGCGCAATATGGTTGATAGCGCAAAAAATCCTAAGCAAAATGCGATAAGAATGCTAAATCTGTTTTTAAAAAATTTAAATTCCATTTTAAAGTAATTATTTATGGAATAAAATTATTTCAGATTTAGCTGCTGCCACAGTTTCTATTAAATTCTTAAGCCAATCTTAAGTTTATAAAAAAAGCAATTCTAATTTAGAATTGCTTTTTGTTATTTAGTTAACCAACCACCTTTTTTTACTGTTATAATAGAATATGGTACAACCCAAAACAAGGTGAAAACGAAAAATATGCTGTAGGAATAGGCCCAAATTGCTTCGGTAGATTTGTAGTTAAATGCGTAAAATGAAACTTTCTCGGATGTGCTAAAAAAGCAACCTACAACAGTTGTAATAATTGTTAAAACCGGAAAGTTTACTAATAGTAGCAACCAAGCCAAAACAAAAGGAATAGCAAATAAAAGTTGCATGCATTGCTCTAAATAAATAATGCGTTCTGCAATTTTGTTACCTTTTCTGAAATCGGTAAAAATAAATTTACCCATGTACAAAAGTTCGCGTACGTTACTGCGTTCCCAGCGTAAAAACATTTTATACAATTGTTTGTAACCGGTTGGAATGTTTGTAAAAACGCGAGCTTCTTTCTGAAACAATACGTTCCAACCGTTTTTAAACACCATGGTTGTTAGCGCTCTGTCTTCGCCAATATCCGATATTTTGCCTAAAAAGGTTTGCGTAATCCAAGGTTCAAGTAAAGATTCTATTGCTTCACGCTTGTAAGCCGATAAAGCACCTGGCGTACTTAAAACAAAGCCCAAACGGCTTTGTGCAGCACGAATAAATTCAAAACTAAAAATAAAACGTACGTTTAGCATTTTAGGTAATAACGCGTGTTGCGCATTCCTAATTTTCACATTACCTGCAACGGCCCCGCAATTTTGTTGTGTTACGAAAGGACTGGTTAATAAACGTAAAGTTTCGGGCTCTATAATAGAATCGCTATCTATGGTTATAAAAACATCACCTTTGCCCATTTTAAAAGCTTCGTATAACGCTTGGCGCTTACCCGAATTTTTGGTTAATTGATGTTTTACTATAGGTGCTTTAAAATCTTGATGTGCTTTGTAAATCCATTGCCACGTATCGTCTGTACTACCATCATCTACTACAATAATTTCAAGCTTTTCAAACGGATAATTTGTTTGAACTACGCTTTGCAAGGTTTCGTATACCAATTTTCCTTCGTTATAAGCAGGAATAATTACCGAGCAGGTTGGTAAGCTTGCATCGCTTACCGCATTTATAGGTTTATAGGTGTAATATAAATAGGTAAAATAGGAAAGGAGTAAAAGATTACTTGCTAGTAAGATAGTACCTAATATTGCAATGGTTTTTAAGAATAAGTTGTTTTGAGTGAAAAGATAAACAACGTGGTATTTATTTTCTAATTGATTTGCTAATATAAACGCACCTGCGATAAGTACTAAAGCGAGTAGGGCAACAAAATAACTGTTTTGAAATTTTGATTTTTTTGAGGTTGGAGCCATTCTATGGGGAAATTTCGGCAAATTTAACAAATTAAAGCAAATGTTAAAATTTTGTTTTGAGGCATAAAAAAAACCATTCAATATTGAATGGTTTTAAAATTTTGCTCCCCCTCTTGGGCTCGAACCAAGGACCCTCTGATTAACAGTCAGATGCTCTAACCAACTGAGCTAAGGAGGAAACTGTATTTTCAATAAATTTGCCTTTAGCAAGGACTTTTAAAATTTTGCTCCCCCTCTTGGGCTCGAACCAAGGACCCTCTGATTAACAGTCAGATGCTCTAACCAACTGAGCTAAGGAGGAAACTGTATTTTCAATAAATTTGCCTTTTGTAAGGACTTTTAAAATTTTGCTCCCCCTCTTGGGCTCGAACCAAGGACCCTCTGATTAACAGTCAGATGCTCTAACCAACTGAGCTAAGGAGGAAACTGTAATTTTTCAGTAATTTTGCCTGCAATAAGGCATCTATAAAGTAACTTGCTCCCCCTCTTGGGCTCGAACCAAGGACCCTCTGATTAACAGTCAGATGCTCTAACCAACTGAGCTAAGGAGGAAGGTGTATGTTACCTTTATTGCGGTGCAAATATAAATCGAATTTTTATACTTGCAAACATTTTTTTTAAATTTATTTAATCAGTTTATCAGCAATTAGCTCATAAATATCTTTACCAAAAGTTAACACCATTAAGGTCAGTAAGATAATCATTCCAACGGTTTGCACATAGCCCATTGTTTTTTCTGATAATTTTTTTCCCGTAATCATTTCTGCAATGGTAAATAAGGCATGACCACCGTCTAAACCAGGAATTGGTAAGATGTTCATAAACGCCAAACCGATAGAAAATAATGCAGTAAAACTCCAAATAAATTCCCAGTTCCACGTGTCGGGTAACATGCGTGCAATCCCGATTGGCGACTTAACCTGTTTGTATGCTTCTGTTTTTGGAGAAAGAATTAATTTAAACTGCTTAATGTTGTAAACAATAAGCTGATACGATTCGTCAATTCCTGCTTTAAGTGCTTGCCCAAACGAAAGTTTGTTTACCACTTGCGAATCGCTTAAATCTGCAAATTTTGGTATAAAGCCTAACGTTGCATCTTTGCCAACAACAACATCCACATTTATGGGTTGGTTGTCACGTACAATACCTAAAGTAATATTTTCTCCTTTATTTTGGTCTAAAGCTGTTTTAAGTTCATCAAAATAAACAATCGGTTGGTTGTTAAGGCTAACAATTTTATCGTTTGGTAAAATACCAGCTTTGTTTAAAGAAGCATCCGGAATAACAGAATCAATTTGAACATCCATTAAACGTGGCATCATAAATTGCTTACCTTCTAAGCCTAAAATATCTTTTTTATGCTCGTCAGTTAAAATAATAGTTTCAAGCTTTCCATCACGTTCAACAATAATTTCGTTGCCTAATAAGACATCTAACGTCATGCGGTTAAAACGATCTTGTAACTTACCATCAACAGAAACAATTTTATCTCCATTTTTAAAACCAGCATTTAAGCCCGCATCACCAAACATTAAACCGTTTTTCTGAACAACTTCTGTCGAAATATATTTTTGTCCGTACGTAGTATATAAAACCGTAAAAATACCCCAAGCCAAAAGTACATTAACAATAATACCGCCCAACATAATAATTAAACGTTGCCAAGCCGGTTTTGCTCTAAATTCCCAAGGTTGTGGTTCTTGTTTTAGTTGTTCGGTATCCATGCTTTCGTCAATCATTCCAGCCAATTTAACATAACCGCCTAATGGTAACCATCCAATTCCCCATTCTGTCTCACCAATTTTCTTTTTAACTACAGAAAATCCTGCATCCATAAATAAATAAAACTTTTCAACTTTAACTTTAAACATTTTTGCGGTTAAGTAATGTCCAAACTCGTGAAGAATTACTAGAATTGATAAAATAAATAGGATTTGTGCTACTTGAATCATTTTGAATGATGTAATTTAATTGTCAGTTAGCAAAAGTAAACTTTTACTTTAAATATTAAGCTTTTATTTTGTTCAGAATGGCAATTTTAAATATTTTTTGACGCCATTTAACGTTTTTAAAACAACAAGTATAAGCCAATTTGTAAAGATTAAATATTGCCCTCGTTTAATGTTCGTATAAAATCGATCAAAGAGTATGTTATTATTTTTGATTTGATTAAATTTGCTTCTTAATACATTATTAAAATTATGTTACAAGTAGCCTTTATTAGAGAAAATCAAGAACAAGTGGTGAAAGCCCTTGCGAAAAGAAATCTTGATGCAGCTGATTTAATCCAAAGAGTAATTGATTTAGACGAAAAACGCAGAAGCACTCAAGTGGAATTAGATAATATTTTAGCTGAGTCCAATAAGCTATCCAAAGATATTGGTGCTTTAATGAAGGATGGAGAAAAAGCTAAAGCTGAAATTATCAAGCAAAAAACTGCAGATTTAAAAGAAAAATCGAAAGATTTAACTGAAGCTTTAAATGCCGTTTCTGAAGAATTAACGCAAGAATTATATAAAATTCCAAATACGCCAGCAGCTATTGTTCCAGAAGGAAAAACTGCCGACGATAACCTAAATGTTTTCGAAGCGGGCGAAATTCCAACTTTGTTTGACGGTGCTTTACCACACTGGGAATTAGCTAAAAAATACGATATTATCGATTTTGAATTAGGTACAAAAATTACAGGTGCAGGTTTCCCAGTTTATAAAGGAAAAGGTGCTAAATTACAACGTGCTTTAATTTCTTACTTTTTAGATAAAAACGGTGCCGCTGGTTATGATGAGGTTCAAGTTCCGCATTTAATTAACGAGGCATCAGGTTACGGAACTGGACAATTGCCAGATAAAGAAGGGCAAATGTACCACGTTGGGGTAGATGATTTGTATTTAATTCCTACGGCCGAGGTTCCGGTAACCAATTTATACCGCGATGTAATTCTGCAAGAATCAGATTTTCCAATCTGTAAAACCGGATATACACCATGCTTCCGTCGCGAAGCAGGTTCATACGGAGCGCACGTACGGGTTAAACCGTTTACATCAATTTGATAAAGTTGAAATTGTACGCATCGAACATCCTGATAAATCGTACGAAGCCTTAGACGGAATGGTAGAACACGTAAAAGGAATTTTAAATGAATTAAAATTACCATACCGTATTTTACGTTTATGCGGCGGCGATATGGGATTCACATCGGCTTTAACGTATGATTTCGAAGTTTTTTCTACCGCGCAAGATCGTTGGTTAGAAATTTCATCGGTTTCAAACTTCGAAACGTTCCAAGCCAACCGTTTAAAATTACGTTTTAAAGGAAAAGACGGAAAAATGCAGTTAGCACATACGCTTAACGGTTCATCATTAGCCTTACCACGTGTTTTAGCTGGTATTTTAGAAAACTACCAAACGCCAGGAGGAATTGTAATTCCTGAGGTTTTACGCAAATACACCGGTTTCGATATTATTGACTAAAACAATTACAATACGTTTTTTTAAGCAATGTACTACTGTAACTTTTCGTTACATTAGTACATTGTTTGTTTTTATAAAGGCTTAATTGGTAACGCATGAAAAAAATAATTTTAATCTGCCTGCTTATTTTTACCGCAGTCGCATCAGCTCAAAACACAGAATTGGCTGCTGCGTATTTTGCCAAAGGAGAATACGATAAAGCGGTGCTGCTGCTCGAGCCTTTGTATAAACAACAACCATACAATCAAAATTATTACAACCAATTGGTAACCTGTTATCAGCAATTGCAACAATTTGATAAGGCCGAAGCTTTAATACTACTGCATATTGCGCAATTTAAATTAACTACCGCTTATGTTACGTTGGGTTATAATTATGCCTTGCAAAACAAATCTGAGTTGGCTGAAGAAAATTACCAAAAAGCGATCGAAAGCATTGCCAACAATCCTAATGTAGTTTATAGCATTGCCCGCGAATTCGAAACAAAATCGCTCATTCCGCAAGCTATTCAAGCGTATGAATATGCGTTTGAACTCAATCAAAACCCCGATTTTAATTATCCGTTAGCGTTGCTTTATGGGCAAGCGGGTAATTACGAAAAAATGTTAGAAAGTATTTTTACTTATGCCGAAAATAACCAGAATAGCATAAGTTCTGTGCAAAATATGTTGTCGTTTTATATGACCGATGATGCCGAAAAAAACTTCTCAAACCAAGTGCGTAAATCGTTATTGCAACGCGTACAAAAAAATCAAGATATTTTTTGGGTACATTTTTTGTCGTGGTATTTTGTACAACAACAAGATTTTGCAAAAGCTTTTATACAAGAAAAGGCCGTTTTTAAACGAGAAGGAACGAATGTTTACAAGCTTTTTTCGTTAGCCGAAGCCGCTCAAGCAGAAAAAGATTATGAAACGGCTACCGAAATTTTAAATTTTATTGAAGAAAGCGTTTTAGATCAGGCCGTACAAATTCAAACAACCGTTCTAAAAAACAAAATTTTGTTGGCAAACAGCACGCCGCAAAATTATAAAGAAATGCAAAAGCTTTTTGAACAACAAATCGAAAAATTTGAAATTTCGAACAATTCGGTAGCTTTAGTACTACAAATTGCACGTTTTTATGGTTTTGAATTAGATAATTTTAACGAAGCAAAGCATAAAATAGATAAATTATTAGCCTTATCTTTGCCCACCTTGCAGCAAGCACAAGTAAAAGAGCTGTTGGCAGATTTGTATGTGGCTAACAAAAAGTTTAATCAAGCCATTATATATTACGGTCAGGTTCAGGACGATGTAAAAAATAATGAGCTTGCGCACAACGCACAATTTAAAATGGCAATGGCCAATTATTACAAAACTGATTTTGATTGGGCCTTAAAACAATTTAAAGTTTTAAAACAATCAACCTCGTTGTTAATTGCTAACGATGCGCTCGAAATGTTTTTGTTGTTAAACGATGCTACGCGGCAAGATAGCGCTAAAGTTGTTTTAACACCATTTGCCGAAGCTGATTTTTTAAAGTTTCAGAAAAAAAACGAGCAAGCCAAACAAGCTTATTTAAACCTTTTGCCAGAAGCAGAACTAACCGAAATGGCCGATGTAACATTGTACCGTTTGGCGCAGGTAAATTTTGATTTAGCAAATACAGCCCAAGCTATAGCGCATTTAGAACAATTGCTGAGCCAATATCAAGAAAGTATTTATCGCGACGATGCCCATTTTTTATTAGGCATTTGGTATGAAAAACTAGGCGATACCGAAAAAGCACAAAACAATTTAGAACAAATAATAGTACATCACCAAGACAGCATTTATTTTTTAGAAGCTCAAACAAAATATCGCAAATTGCGTGGTGATAAAAACGTATAAAAAATGATTATTTACAATATAACCATGAATATTGACGAATCGGTTCATGAAAAATGGATGGATTGGATGAAAAATTCTTTTATCAAACAAATGTTAGAAACCGAACATTTTTCGGCAGCACGTATGGTAAAAGTTATAGTTAACGAAGAAATGGGCGGATTAACTTATTCTACGCAGTTTGAAACCGAATCGCGTGAAACGCTCGAGAATTTTTACAACCAAGATCACGATCGTTTGTTGGGTGAAGGGCATCAATTATTTGCCGACAAAATGCTTGTTTTCGCAACCGAATTAGCTGTTTTAGAAGAGTTCTAACATGATGGATAAAGTAAAAGCAAAAAAGCATTTAGGACAACATTTCTTAAATGACGAAAATATTGCACGTAAAATTGCCGATGCGTTAACCTTAGAAGGTTACAATAAGGTCATAGAAATTGGTCCCGGAATGGGCGTGCTAACCAAATATATGTTAGAAAAACCTACCGAAACGTGGGTAATTGAAATTGATACCGAATCGGTTTCGTATTTAGAAAAACATTACGAAAAGTTGCACAACAAAATCTTATCTGAAGATTTTTTAAAATACGATTTAACCCAGGTTTTTGGTAACGAACCGTTTGCAATTATCGGAAATTTTCCGTATAATATATCTTCACAAATTGTTTTTAAAGCTTTAGAAATGCGCGATCAAATTCCAGAATTTGCAGGCATGTTTCAAAAAGAAGTTGCCGAACGTATTTGTGAACCAAAAGGTAGTAAAACGTATGGCATACTTTCTGTATTAACCCAAGCATTTTACGATACCGAGTATTTGTTTACCGTGTCAGAAAATGTTTTTACGCCACCGCCAAAAGTAAAATCTGGTGTTATGCGCATGCGTCGTAAAGAAAACTATAAATTACCTTGTAATGAAAAGTTGTTTTTTAATGTTGTAAAAACAGCATTTAACCAACGTCGTAAAACGTTACGCAACAGCTTAAAATCGTTCAACTTGTCTGAAGAATTTAAGGCCGATAAGTTTTTAGATTTACGACCAGAACAAGTTAGCGTAGAACAATTTATTGATTTAACTCTTAAAATTCAAGCCAATGCAATTTAAAATCAGTGACGAATTTATCCTTGATATAGAAAACTTAATCGCTTCTAAAAACGAAACCGAGATTTTACAAAAACTCGAGGATATTCACTTTGCTGATATAGCCGAATTAATGAATGAATTGAAGGGCGAAGATGCGGGCTATCTTTTTAAAATCCTTGAATCAGAAATTAGTTCGGAAATTCTTTTGGAGCTTGACGATGAAGTTCGAGAAAAAATATTAAACAACCTTTCGGCTAAAGAAATTGCCGAGGAGTTGGATGAAATGGATACCGATGATGCGGTAGATATTATATCAGAATTACCTCAGGAAATGAAAGATGAGGTAATTTCTGAGCTTGAAGATTTTGAACACGCCAAAGATATTGTTGAGCTGTTGCGTTACGACGAAGATACAGCCGGCGGATTAATGGCTAAAGAATTTATTCAGGCCAATGAAAATTGGAATGTGTTAACTTGTATTCAAGAAATTAGAAAACAAGCCGAAAACGTTTCGCGCGTGCATTCAATTTACGTTGTAGATGACGAAGATCGTTTAAAAGGACGTTTGTCCTTAAAAGATTTAATTACATCATCAACAACAACACAAATAAAAAGCATTTACATTCCTAAAGTAGATTATGTAAAGGTAGATACTGAAGATGTTGAGGTTGCTCGCATCATGCAAAAATATGACCTTGAAGCAATTCCGGTGGTAGATGAAACCGGACGTTTGGTTGGTAGAATTACAATTGATGATATTGTTGACGTAATTAAGGAAGAAGCAGATCGCGATTATCAGTTAGCTGCCGGTATTTCGCACGATGTTGAGGCGGATGATAGCATTTGGGAATTAACCAAAGCGCGTTTGCCTTGGTTACTTTTGGCGTTAGGCGGTAGTTTTATTGCAGTTAATATATCAGAAAGCTTTAGTGGTGCCATGGAAAAATATTCTACCTTATTTTTCTTTACGCCCTTAGTTGCCGCTATGGCGGGTAATGTTGGGGTGCAATCTTCAGCTATTATTGTGCAAGGTTTGGCAAATAACAGCTTGTCTGGATCGTTGTTTAAACGTTTGTTAAAAGAAATGCTTTTAGCTTTTTTTAATAGTTCAATTTTAGCTGTGTTGTTGTTATTTGGCACGCATTTTATAATGGGAACTTCTTACGAAATATCATCAACCATTGTGCTTGCGTTAGTTACCGTAATGATTTTGGCAAGCTTAATAGGAACTTTTGTACCGATTATGTTAAATAAATATGGCATAGATCCAGCTATTGCTACGGGGCCATTTATTACAACTAGTAATGATATTTTTGGGTTGTTAATTTATTTCTCTATTGCTAAGTTAATTCTTGGATTCTAAAAAAAAGAGAATTTTTTTATAGTTATAGTCAATAAAAATAAGGCTGAAGTATTAAAAAAATCCATTTTTAATATTTCAGCCCGTTTTGTTTTAGTACTTTTGATTGCTAATTCAATAATAAATAATGACGCCTACTATTCTAAATTGTGAAGATGAACTAATTCATTTTTGCGGTCGCATTCAAAATTTCGGATATTTATTGGTTTTTGACTTACAAAATACCTGTGTAGCATTTAGTGAAAATATACAAGAGCTTCTAACAATATCTTCTTCTTTATTACATCAAAAACTTAGTTTTTTTGAAAACTTATTTCAGGTTAACATTAAATCTGATGCTGCCTATTTACATGAAAATGAAAAAAAGAATAAAATTGATTTTTATAAAGTAAGCATAAACAATCAAAATTATCAGTTATCTGTTTATTCTGATGACAATCATATTTTTTTAGAATTTGAGGCCAACACGATTGATGAATTAGATTTAATGCAATTACAACAATTGCAATTGCGCATTGACAATTCTATAAACCTATGGCAATCTATTTGCGATAATGTGTATGAGCTTATTAGCTTTGATCGCATTATGGTGTATCAGTTTTTAGAAGATCGCACCGGAATTGTTGTGGCCGAAAGTATAAAAGGCAAATTAACCCCCGTTTTAGGTTTCCGTTATCCTGAATTTGATATTCCGGCACAAGCAAGAACATTATATGAAACAAATTTAGATCGCCAAACGCCAGATATTTTTGCAGATACGGTGCAACTTATTGGGTTAAAAACTTCTCAGATTAACTTATCTCGATCTAAAATTAGAGCATCTTCACCAATACATTTACAATATTTAAAAAATTCAGAAGTTACAGCAAGCGCTAGTTTTTCTATTATTATAGATAATAAACTTTGGGGTTTAGTTTGTTGCCAGCATCAAGCACCAAAATATATTACTATAGAACAACGTAAACTTTGTACGTTTTTAATAAACTCGGCAGCTTATAAATTTTCGAAACAACAGCAAGTTGCAAATAATGAGCGTGAAAATTTTAATAAAGAGCTAACCAAAGAATTACAAAATAAATTAGCTTACTCTGACAACTTACAAAACACATTAGCTCAGTTTGCTAACCGATTTTTATACATTTTATCTGCAAAAGGCGTAATTATAGAAGCACCAAATTCTATTTACAAATTAGGCAATGTACCTTCAGAATCTGTTTTTGCAAGTATTAAAGAAGATTTAGATAAGCGTTTTCCTAACGTACAGGTTTATACCACCTTTTCATACTCTAATTTTAAATCAGATCATGTAATTGATACCGACAATTGTAAAGGCATTGCACGTATTAATTTTGATACAGATAAAAAACACACGCTTTACTTTTTTAGACCTGAAGTTTTGTTTGAAGAAACTTGGGCAGGCGAACCAGAAAAGTTTTTAAACTATTCTAAAGAATGTAATGCACATATATATTCGCCACGCGCTTCATTCGAAGCTTGGAAAAAACAAGTTACTGGCGAATCTGAAAAATGGTCGGTTGCGGATCGTAGATTTTTAAATTCGTTGTACGAATTAATTCGCGAATCGGTATTTTTAAACCAATTGGATCAATTGGAATTAGAAAAAAAATTGTCGTTATTTACAGGTAAATCAACAATGACCAAACCAATCATTATGAATAATGAGTTGATTGAAGAAATTGAAACAACTAAGGAAAGTGCTTTTCATCAAAAAAGCCTTGAAGGATTGAGTGAGGATGAAGTTGAAATGCACGAAAATGCAATTCTAGAAACTACCATTCTTTCCAACTATTTATTAAATAAAAGCATTGATTCGGCCTTAGGCCAGACAAGCAATAACCATTTTTGTAAGGTAGAAACTACGCAATTAATTCCAGATATTGTTGCGCAAGCTTTAAAAAAATATCAAGTTGATGGAGCCGAAGTAGTTATTCAGCAACTTTACCCGGTAAATGGTGACCCAACTTTAATAAAAGAATTGTTTCACAATCTGATACATAATGCAGTTAAATTTAGTGCGCCGGTTGCCTCGGTTAAAATTGAAATTACCAGCGTGCAAGAAGATGAATTTACTACGTATTATATAAAAGATAACGGAATTGGTTTTGAAGTTACCCATAGCGATGTTCCGTTTTTAATGTTTAAAAAGTTACATAAAATACCAACAATAGAAGGTTCTGGTGTTGGTTTGGCAGTGGTTAAACGCATTGTTGATCGTTTAAAAGCAAATATTTCCTTTTCGTCTAAAATAGATAAAGGAACAACCTTTAAAATTCAATTTAAAAATGACTAATGCTCAAATTTTAAAAACCGAAACCGAAACGTTGCATGATCAGGTAGAATTGGTTATGAATTCGGCTTTATTGTTTACCAATCAATTTAACTTATCGCACTACAAACATTTTATTCAAAAATCATACAATTACGTTAACTTTCTACAACCAATAATTTTAACCAATTGGCCCGATTTTCAGGCGCTTTTATCAGCAAAAGAAAAAGCATTAACTACCGATTTACAGCACTTAAGTTTGCCGGTAAAACCTGATGTTGATTTAAGCGTTGCATCAACCAATAAATATTTTCAACTTGGGCTTATTTACATTGTTTTGGGTGCCATGTTAGGTAATAAAGTAATTTTAAACAAATTGCACAAATTTGAAGAATTTCAAGGTTTTCCATTTGCATATTTGTCGCACCGCCCAGAAAATTTATCTGAAATGTGGAAAGCTTTTCAGGCAGATTTAAACGAATTATCTGCCGAACAACTAGAACAAGTTATTGCAGGTGCAAAAAAAGGTTACGCCTTGTTTGGGGCATAAATAAAAAAAAATGGCATTTAAAGTTTTACATATTGATGCAAACGATTCGGTTTTGTGGAATCGTTTAGAAGCGGCAGGTTATATAAACGAAGCCGATTATGTTTCAACTAAAGAAGAAATTGAGGCTAAAATAAATCAATATCAAGGAATTGTTATTCGTAGCCGATTTAAAATTGATAAACAATTTTTAGATGCTGCCTCGCAGCTAAAGTTTATTGCTCGCGTTGGTGCAGGTTTAGAAAGTATTGATTGCGAATATGCACAAGCAAAAGGCGTTGTATTAATTGCAGCCCCAGAAGGAAATCGTACTGCAGTGGGCGAACAAGCTTTAGGCATGTTGTTGGCTTTGTTTACCAATTTAAATAAAGCAAATGCCGAAGTTAAGATGGGACATTGGAACCGTGAAGCCAACCGCGGGTATGAATTAGAAGGAAAAACAGTCGGAATTATTGGTTACGGCAATATGGGTAATGCCTTTGCAAAACGTTTACAAGGTTTTGACGTTGAGGTGCTTTGTTACGATATTCAGCCTAATTTAGGTAATGCATTTGCCAAGCAAGTGAGTTTAGCCGAACTGCAAGAAAAAGCTGATGTTTTAAGCTTGCATACGCCTTGGACTCCAGAAACACATAATATGGTGAACCAAACATTTATTAATCAATTTAAAAAACCATTTTGGTTGATTAATACTGCACGTGGTAAAAGTGTGGTAACTCAAGATTTAGTTGATGCTTTAAAAAGTAAAAAAATATTGGGTGCTGGTTTAGATGTTTTAGAATATGAGAAACTGAGTTTTGAAAGTTTGTTTACTGACGAAATGCCCGAACCTTTACAATATTTAATTCAGGCTGAAAACGTTTTACTAACGCCGCACATTGCTGGTTGGACGTTTGAAAGCAAAGTTAAATTAGCTCATGTTATTGTTGATAAAATTTTGGATCAATTTAGTACTCAAAATTAAATAGTTAGCTTACAATATTTTTTAAAAATGGCGTTTACTACTAAAAAACAATATGGAACATTTTAATCAAGCAGAAGTAAACCAAAAAAAGGTTTTAGCTGGTATTTTCGGAATTATTTTAGGTTCGTTAGCTATTCATAAATTTTATTTAGGCTATACCAAAACAGGTATTATTCAGTTATTAATTTGTATTATTACTTGTGGTGCCGGTGGTATTCTTGGATTGATTGAAGGTATTTTGTACTTAACAAAATCTGACGAAGAATTTTATAACACGTATATAAAAAATAAAAAGGAATGGTTTTAAGCCATTAAAAAAGGTTTTAGCAATGCTAAAACCTTTTTTTATTTTTCTAATCTGCGTTCTAATTCGGCCTGAAATTCTTCCATTACGGGTTTAACCGTGCTTTCTGGTAAATCGGCAATGCGAATGTACATTAAGCCATCAACAGCATTGTTAAACAACGGGTCAACGTTAAAAGCAATTACACGCGCGTTTTGTTTGATGTATTTTTTAATTAAAACAGGTAAACGTAAATTACCCGGTTCAACTTCATCAATAATTTTATCAAACTTATTTAAATCTGCTTCAGTTGCATTAAAAACAAAATCTTTGTCTTCATCTTTCAACTTTACTTTGTATTCCATTTTAGGACGAACAAATTGCGCAATGTACGGATCGTAGTAATGCGATTTCATAAACTCAATCATTAATGATTTAGAGAAATCGGTAAATTGATTACTAATGCTCACTCCGCCAATTAAAAACTTATGTTCAGGATGGCGCAAGGTTGTGTGTACAATTCCTTTCCAAAGTAAAAATAAAGGCATTGGTTTTTGTTGGTAATCCGATATAATAAAGGCGCGTCCCATTTCTATAGATTCGGCCATCATTTTATGCAATTCTGGCTCAAATTTAAAAAGCTCTTGTAGGTAAAAACCGTCGATGCCGTGCTTTTCGTAAATTTGTTTACCTAAGCCCATGCGATAAGCACCAGCAATGCATTGTGCATCTTCATCCCACAAAAACATGTGGTAATAATATTGGTCAAACTTATCTAAATCGATTGATTCGTTGGTGCCTTCGCCAATTTCGCGGAACGTAATTTCACGCAACCTACCAATTTCGTGTAAAATGTTTGGTATTTTATCAGCTGGCGTAAAAAACACTTCGTAGCTTTTGCTTTGTAGCAAACGGTATTCGGCAGCATCTTCTCGCAACAACGCAATTTCTTCAATTATTTTGTCATGATTGGCTGCGGTAACAATTTGTTTTGGCTCTGGTTCGGGTGTTTTTGTAAATTTTTCAAATGTTTTTACCCCCGGTAATTTCTTTTCTTCTTCCGCGTAGGTGTTAGAAAGAATGTATGTTTTTTTGCGTAAAAATTCGGTATATGCTTCAATCGATTCCTTGTGCTCGTCTTGTTCTGCAACCGAAATGGGTTTACCAATTCTAATTTTTACAACTTTATTTTTTTGAGTTAAAAGCTCAGAAGGCAACTTTAATGTACGTAAAATCGGATTTAGCTTTGCTAACCAATAAAACATTCTGCTGTTTTTGGTATGAAAGTAAATTGGCACAACAGGAACGTTTGCTTTTTGAATAATTTTCATAGCAACCGGTTCCCATGGTTTATCAACCATGATATTTTCACGTTCTATGGTAGAAACTTCTCCCGCCGGAAAAATACCTAACGGTTTTCCATCGCTTACATGACGTAAAGTTTCTTTTAATCCAGCTACGCTGCTTTTTACATCCTTTTTATCTTCAAAAGGATTTACTGGCATTATAACGGGTTTTAACGGAACAATTTCTTGCAATAAAAAATTACCAATAACTTTATATTCAGGATTTTGCTCTAATAAAATTTTCATCAATAAAATACCGTCTAAGCCGCCAAGTGGATGGTTAGAAATGGTAATATATGGGCCGTTTTTAGGTAAACGTTTTAAATCGTCGTTCGGAATATCATAAGTAACTTTTAACTCTTTTATTAAGCGGTCTAAAAAAGTTAACGGATCGTCGTGATATACTTTTGTGTATATTTTGTTTAACTTAGATAATCTTGTAACCTTCATGAAAAACAAAGAAATAGCAGTCCCTAAAAGTCCATATTTGTCTAATTTCAGTGCTTTAGCTATTTGTTTTGCATTAACAACTTGCATTCGGTAAATGTGATAAGATTAAGCAGCAAATATAGTAATATTAATTATATATACGGGACGTAACATTGTATATTAATTGTGTTTTTGAATTCTTAAAAATATTTATTATCATACAGGATGACATCCTTCAAAAATTGTATATTTTTGAATAAATAAGTTTTAAAATTATGATAATTATCTCTTATAATGTGAACGGAATACGTGCTGCCATAACGAAAGGTTTTTTAGATTGGTTAAAAGCGGCTAATCCGGACGTAATTTGCTTGCAAGAAATTAAAGCCATGGAAGATCAGATTCCGGTTGATGACATTAAAGCTTTAGGTTACGAATATCAGTACTATTTTTCGGCACAAAAAAAAGGATATAGCGGTGTTGCAGTTTTATGCAAGCAAAAACCAAACAATGTTGTTTTTGGTACGGGAATTGAGCATATGGATTTTGAAGGACGTAATTTACGTGTAGATTTTGACGATGTTTCGGTAATGAGCTTGTATTTACCTTCTGGTACCAATATCGATCGTTTGTCGTATAAATTTCAGTACATGGACGAATTTCAGGCTTATATTGATGCGCTTAAAAAGCAAATTCCAAATTTAATTATTTGCGGAGATTACAACATTTGTCACCAAGCCATAGACATTCATGATCCTGTTCGTAACGTTAAAGTTTCAGGTTTTTTACCTGAAGAACGTGCTTGGTTAGATGGGTTTATGAAAGCAGGTTTTGTTGATAGCTTTCGCGCATTTAATAAAGAACCACATCAATACAGCTGGTGGAGCTACCGCGCTAAAGCCCGCAACAACAACAAAGGGTGGAGAATTGATTACAATTTAGTTTCAGAAAATATAGCAAACCGCATGGTGCGCGCAACTATTTTACCCGAAGCCAAACATTCTGACCATTGTCCAATTTTAGTAGAAATAAATTAACAATAAACAAATAAGAAGTTATGATAAAAAAAGTTTCAGCAGCCTTGCTTGTAGCCGCGCTATCTACATCATGCGTTTCTAAAAAATTATATACAGAATTAGAAGATCAGTTAACCGAAGCAAAACAGCAAAACCGTTCGCTTTCTGACGAATTAGATCATTTAACAACTGAAAAAAATAGTTTAGATTTAGAAAACAAGAATTTAAAATCTGAATTAGATCGCTTAAAAGCAGAACGCGATAAATTAGCGTCTGATTATGCAGCGGCAGCAACTAAACTTAAAAATTTAGAAGATGCATATGCTAAGCTTGAAAAAAATGCTGACGAAACCATTAAAAATAATTTAACTAAAAACCGCGAGCTTTTAGCGCAATTGGATGCTAAAGAAAAAGCACTTGCAGCAGAAAAAACACGTTTAGATTCATTAAGCAACGAACTTAAAACACGTTCGCAACGCGTAAACGAATTAGAACAATTAATTGCTGCGCAAGATTCTAAAATGAACTTGTTAAAAGAAACGCTTTCTAGCGCATTAAATGCTTTTGAAGGTAAAGGTTTAACGGTTGAACAAAAAAATGGTAAAGTTTACGTTTCTTTAGAAAATAAATTATTATTTAAAACCGGATCTTGGAGCGTGAACGACGAAGGACGTAAAGCCATTGTTGAGCTTGGTAAAGTTTTAGGTAACAACCCAGATATTGCAGTTTTAATTGAAGGTCATACCGATAACGATATTATTCGCGGATCTTTAGGCGGAATGATTAATAACAACTGGGATTTATCTACCAAACGTGCTTTATCGGTTGTAGAGATTTTAAACGAGAACCCAAAGATTGTTAAAAAGAATCTTACAGCTGCCGGACGTAGCGAATTCGCCCCAGTAGATAGCAATGCTACTGATATTGGTAAAGCTAGAAACCGTAGAATTGAAGTGATTTTAACACCAAACTTAGATTCTATTACCAAAGTTTTAAACGAAATTTAATAACAAAAAAGCTTCGCAATTTGCGAAGCTTTTTTGTTATAATCGAATCGTTTTATCTTTTGCGAATTTAACCTGATAACCAAATTTAATTTTCTTGGTTTCGTTCGGTTTAACCGTAACATGCCAAGTTAACTTTCCGGTTTCAGCATTTACTGTTGCGCCATCTTTATCTAAAAGTGCAACTTCAATATCGGTATTGGTGCTAATTGGGTAATTGTCTTCAACCTCAATCTGTACCGTTTCTTTTTTATTGTTTCTAATGCTTATTTCGTAAACAAAATCTTGTACTTTTTTAGATGATAAGGTTTTGCTTTGCGATTTTTCGTCTATTTTTTTTCTAGAAATTAAAATATTCGGATCCTTACCAATGCTTAAACTTAAATCTGCCGAATTTGCATCTGGACTTAAAAACGTTTGCCCCACAAAAATATCTTCTAAAATAATAGTTGCTTTGCCTGGTAATATATCGTAAGCTCCGTAATCTTTAATTTTTGCTACCAAATAAACGCTTTGATCTAATTTCGGAATCGCAACATAGTCGTACGTTGCCGGTACAGCAGTTTCTTTTAATTTTATTAAATGATTTTTGTTGTTTGATAAAATGGTATACGGAATAGCAATATCGTACGTAACGCTTAATTGCGATTGGCTCATTGCAGTATAATCAGAAACCGAACTAGTATATAAAGCTTCTTTTGCTATTATCTCCCCTCTGTCAAAATCTGCCTTTTCACTGTTTTTTACTCTAGCACTTGCAATTGCCATGTTGGCTGGTCGGCCAATTAAAGGTTGTTCGTAATTAATAAACCAGGTGTTTAATTCTGGCGCTTGTGTTGACTGATTAGCTGGTGCACTAATTAAGCTTAGTTTTGTGTTTTTCCAATCTACCCCTGTATTTTGGCGTACTTGCGCCTGATAATAAAATTGAATGGGTTGATTTATTTTAGCAATATTTAGCTCATAATTCGGTGTCCAACTTGCGTTGTGGGTTAAATACGTAATTTCTAACGGAACTTGACCAGCTTTTGTACTGCTAACATTTACTACCAATTTACCCTGAGAATAACTGCTGTTGTTTGCCTCGTTTAACTGCAATTTACCATTTAATTGTTTAATGGTTTCGTTCAGTTGTTTTTCAGAATCTTTTAAAGCACTTATTTTGTTTAAAGTTTCTAAACGAGCTGTTTTGTAATAAGCAAACCACTGTTTTAACTCAGGAACCGAAAAGGTTGCCGAATTGTTTATGTTGCGGTTACCGTCTAAAAGTTCTAAACCTTTTTCTTCGGTAGCTATGTTAAACTGAATTTTTTCTAATTCTTTTTGTTTGTTCTGAATTTCAGTGCGCACTGCGCTTTGTTCGTTCGAACTTAAATTGCTGGTTTCCTGAATATATGCTGTTGTAAATTGTGCCGACATTACCGTTACATAGCTTGGTGCTTTAATGGTAATCGAATTTTCGTTTAAACTTTCGGCTACATTGGTAATTATCAGTTCTGAAGTTCCTGCTGGAATTTGAACTGAAGTTTTATGTTTCAGCTCGGCAGCATTCATGTAAACGCGTGCCGATTCTATATTAGCTTTAGCAACCACTGGGTTTTGAGCCAAAATTTGCCCAACTAAAAATAAATTAGCAGCCCAAAATAAAAGTTTTTTCATAACCAATAAAGTTTTTAGGTTAAACGTAAAAAAGACTAAAAAAGTGCTTGCGTTAAATCTTCAATCTTCGCTAATAAATGTACTTTAATGCCTTTGCTTGGTGTGGTAATTTTGTTGTATTTAGAAACGTAAATATCGGTAAAACCCAATTTTTCTGCTTCCTGAATGCGTTGGTCAATGCGGTTAACCGGTCTGATTTCGCCCGATAAACCAACTTCGCCAGCAAAACAACTGTTTTTTGTAATCGAATCATCTTCGTTAGAAGATAGGATAGATGCAACCACAGCCAAATCAATAGCCGGATCATCTACCGTTATTCCGCCGGTAATGTTTAAAAAAACGTCTTTCATGCCCAATCTAAATCCGGCACGTTTTTCTAACACAGCCAACAACATGTTTAAACGTTTTACATTGTAACCCGTTGCACTACGTTGCGGCGTACCATAAACTGCAGTACTAACCAAGGCCTGAACTTCAATCATTAACGGGCGCATGCCCTCAAGCGTTGATGCAATAGCCGTGCCAGATAAATCTTCTTCGCGATTGCCTATTAATATTTCTGATGGATTACTAACTTCGCGTAAACCGCTGCCAAGCATTTCGTAAATGCCCAATTCGGCAGTTGATCCGAATCGGTTTTTTAAGGCACGCATGATGCGATAAACATGATTACGATCGCCCTCAAACTGCAGCACCGTATCAACCATATGTTCTAAAATTTTCGGACCAGCAATGGTTCCGTCTTTTGTAATATGGCCAATTAATATAACGGGCGTGTTGGTTTCTTTAGCAAATTTTATCAGTTCGCTGGTACATTCTCTAATTTGAGAAATTGTTCCGGCAGAAGCTTCTATATATTCGGTTTGTAAGGTTTGAATAGAATCTATAATTACCACTTCGGGCTCAATAGCTTCTATTTGTTTAAATATATTTTGCGTTTTGGTTTCGGTTAAAATGTAGCAGTTGTCCGAATGGTTTTCGATACGCTCGGCACGCATTTTAATTTGTTTTTGACTTTCTTCGCCCGAAACATATAATGTTTTATACGGCAAACGTAACGAAATTTGTAGCAACAAAGTACTTTTACCAATGCCGGGCTCACCGCCTAATAATGTTAGGGATCCAGGAACTAATCCGCCGCCTAAAACGCGGTTTAATTCGCCATCGCCGGTGTTGTATCTAATTTCTTTGGTAGTATCAATTTCGTTAACTTTTAACGGCTTGGTTGTGCGTTTAATTTCTATTAACGAACTTGATTTCCAAGTGCTTTTTTCTTCTTTCTGAACAATTTCTTCTACAATGGTGTTCCATTCTTTACAAGCGGTACATTGCCCTTGCCATTTGCTATATTGGTTGCCACAATTTTGGCAGAAAAAAGCGGTTTTTACTTTTGCCATTTAAGTTGATTTGTTTGTTATTCTTCGTCGCTTTGTTCTTTTCCTTTTTTAGTTCTTTTTGATTTGCGTACTTTTTCTGGAATATTAGCTTTAGCAGCTTCAGAATTTTCTACCATTAAATTTTTAGACAATTTTCCGATGGGTTCCATAGTAAAAGCTTTTAAATACGCTTTTTCTGCAGCTGCCCAATTTTCTGTTTTTTCTTCGTACAGCGCTAAATAGTACGAACCTAACATGGTTCTAGGATAATGTTTTTCGGCAACTTTAGCTAATGCTTTTAATTCGTCGTAATTTTCTTTTTTCAGAATTGCAGCTTCGGTTGCTTCAAAATCGTTTAAACGAATGGTAGGAATGAAGTTAAAGTTATTTGCAATATCTGTGTATTTATCTAATAAATATTGAGTTTGGTTGTTTTCTAAAACCAATAATTTGTTATGATATTCATCTAAATCAATACGGCGATAATCTTTAAATATAAAATTTAAGGCTGAAGGGATTGCTTGTAATACATAGCTATAATGGCCGCCACGCGGAAAATATTCAAATTTATAAAAAACGTTTTTGTTGTTTATGGCATTAATATTTTCGTTTAGCTTAACAATGTTGGCTTTATCTTCTGTAATATCTCCGTCTGAGTACGATAGGTAATAAAAAATGGGTTTTTCTGCAGCTTGCAATCTATCTGCAACAATGGTTTCCATATTATTCGCTAAAATCGGACTCATAGAAATATATGCGTTAAAATACGGATTGTCTTTATACAAAAAGGCATTTATAAACGCTGCGGTAACCCCGTGCCCTAAAATGGCTCTGAAGGGTTGTACGCGATATTTAGATTCGATGTACGGAACAACTTCCATGGTTAAAAACTCGTAAAAAGCGCCACCATTTACCGATGGAACGCCATTGTATTCAAATTCTGAATCTAATGCGCGGTCGTTATTTACGGCTTGGTTAATACCAACAATTACAAAATCTAAATATTCATCAAAATTAACAGCATAGCGAATGTTTGATGCGGTTGGTGCCATTAAATAATCGGCATCTAAAACTACCAAAAGAGGAAATTTTTGATCTTTTTTTTCCTCATATCCGCGAGGTAAAATAATTTGAATTTCTCGGCTTGCATTTACTTTTTTAGACTTAATGGTTTCTACAATTCGTTGCGAATACATGGAAAGACTAAATAAGCTAAGTAGTAATAAAGTTAGTTTTAGTTTCATATGCTGGATTAATTAATTTTTTGTTTTTTATTAAAGATAGGTAAAAATATAAACGATAAACCACCCAAAATAATTACAATTGCAGTTTGAGAAGACCATAAAATCCAACCAACGGCTGTACCAGCGGTCATAGAAATACCGTACAAAGCTAATATTTGCGAAATCATCAGCGGAAAGGCGCCAAAACCACCATTAGTAAACGTTATGGCTAAACTGCCCACTACAAATGAAGAAATAATGATGCCGATTGATAACGAATCGGTTTCGCTAATGCTTTTCATGCCGTAATAAAAAGTTGCAACATAAGATGCCCAAATTACAAACGTATAAAATAAAAAAGCTTTGCGTTGCGGCATTTTAAAAACGCTTAAAACACCTTCGGTTAATCCTTTTATTTTGCTACGAATAAGCACCATAAGTTTTAGTTGCGTAAAAAACAACAAGTAAATACCAAGAATTCCGGCAAGGGTTAAAATAATTAACGAATAGATTATTTTTTCTATCGGAATGTTTGTTAAAACAAAATCTTTTAAGGTGTTAAATTGAATGATTAGCGAAGTGAAAATGAATAATAATAAAATCACAAAATCGATAACCCGTTCAGAAATAATGCTACCAAAACCTTTGTCAAACGGAATGTTTTTGTAGTTTTTTAAAACCAAAGCACGTGAAATTTCGCCCGAACGCGGAACGGTTAAATTCATGATATACCCAATGCAAACAGCCATAAAATTATTAGGAAAATTGGACTGATAGCCCATATAATTTAAGCTGTATTTCCAACGGTAAGCTCGGCATCCTAAACTAATTAAAGAAAAGATGGTAGAAATTACAATGAAGTTGTAATTGGCGTTTTGAAATTGCAATTTTATTTCTTGCAATTGTTGCGCAGTAAACTGATTGTACGCATAATAAACTAAAAATACTCCCAGAATGAGTGGGAGTATTATAGATATTGTTTTTTTTATTGAAGCTTTCAAATTACGTTAAGGAGTTGTTTTCTTCGTTCGGAAAAATTACAGATGGTTTAAAGTTTTTAGCTTCTTCCATGGTTGCTAACGCGTAAGCAATAATAATTATTATATCGTCTTTTTGAACTTTACGTGCCGCAGGACCGTTTAATGTAATTACGCCCGAATTTCTTGGTCCTGGAATTGCGTATGTTTCAAAACGTTCGCCGTTATTAATATTTACAATAGAAACTTTTTCGCCTTCAAAAATATTTGCAGCTTCTAATAATGCTTCGTCAATTGTAATACTTCCGATGTAATTTAAATCTGCACCCGTAACTTTTACGCGATGGATTTTTGATTTTAAAATTTCGATTTGCATGATGCAAAAATAATTAATTTAATAATATGTTGTCAATTAATCTAACTCCTTCTATGTAAGCAACTAGAAAACCGCGGTATTTTTTATTCGCTTCTTTTGTTTGTGCTGTAATAAGAGTTTCTTGGTCTGCAATTTCGAAATATTCTAGCTCAAAATCAGCATTATTTTTAAATTTATTTTCAACAAAAGCTTTAACCTCTGCAATTGTTGCTGTTTTAAACAAGTTTTGCGCCTCTGTTAATGTTTGGAATAAAAACGTAGATTTTGTTTTTGCTTGCGCAGATAAACGTTCGTTGCGTGAGCTCATTGCCAATCCATCAGATTCTCTGTAAATAGGACAGCCTATAATTTCTGTTGGTAAATGGTAGTTTTTAACCAGTGCTTTAATGATTAACAGTTGCTGAAAATCTTTTTCTCCAAAATATGCTTTGGTTGGTTTTACAATGTCAAATAACTTAGTAATAATAGTTCCAACGCCATCAAAATGTCCCGGACGTGCTGCGCCTTCCATTTGGTTTTCTAACCCATTAAAACTGTAGTTTTCTGCCGTAACATTGTTTCCATAAACTTCATCAGCTGTCGGTGCAAAAACAATAATGTTTGGATCTAATTCTGCTATTTTTTTTACATCACGTTCCAAAGTTCGTGGGTATTTTGCTAAATCGTCTGCATTATTAAATTGCGTTGGGTTAACAAAAATGCTTATCACCGTAACATCATTTTCTTTTAAAGATTGTTCTAAAAGCGACAAATGTCCTTGGTGCAAAGCGCCCATGGTTGGCACTAAACCTATGGTTTTGTGCTCTTTTATACTAGTCGATAAATAACTAATTAAGTTACTTTTTTTATGGTAAACAGACATTGTTTTAAATTTTAATTTGGTGCAAACTTACTATTTTGTATAATAACTGCATAAAATTTTGTAATTTTGCTTGTTTTTTAGACACAAAAAAAATTAAAATTATATTGTAATGGAGGATAAGAGGGTATTATACGTATCATCAGAGGTGGTGCCTTATTTGCCAGAGAATGAAGTTTCATTAATGTCGTTTGAGGTTCCTAAAATGATTAACGATCAAGGTGGTCAGATTAGAATTTTTACACCACGCTATGGTAGCATAAACGAAAGAAGACATCAATTGCATGAGGTTATTAGATTATCTGGAATGAATTTGGTGATTAATGACATGGATATGCCTCTAATTATTAAGGTTGCATCAATTCCTAAAGAAAGAATTCAGGTTTATTTTATAGATAACGACGAGTATTTTAAGCGTAAAACAACTTTTGCTCATGAAGATGGCGAAATGTTTGCCGATAATGATGAAAGAGCAATATTTTTTGCAAAAGGTGTGGTAGAAACAGTTAAAAAATTAAACTGGGTTCCAGATATTATTCACGTTCACGGTTGGATGGCATCGTTTTTACCAATTTACATGAAGCATTTTTACAAAGATGATGCGCTTTTTGTTGATACAAAAATTGTAACTTCGGTGTATTCTAAATCTTTTGACGGGGTGATTAATGAAAAAACGTTAGATAAAATTACGTTTGATGAGATTCCGGCAGATGCAATTTCTAAATTGGCTGAATCTAATTATGACAACATCATGAAAACTGCCATAGATCATTCAGACGGAATAATTATAGCATCTGAAAATCTTTCTGAAGATTTAGTTAAATATGTTGAGAATTCTCAAAAACCTTTTTTACCTTTCGTGGGTAAAGATGAATTTGCAGAAGTTTATACAGATTTCTATAAGAACAAGATATAATATGAAAAAAAAATCAGGGCTATTGGCTCGTTTTATGTTGGCGTTTGCCTCAATTTGGTTGGTTTCGTGTGATAAAGATTTTAATTCACTCGGAGCTGATTTGGTAAACGACGATTTTATGGATGTAGCCGTTTATTCCAACACATCGGGTATTGAGTCGGGATATTTAAAAACGGGTGCTGTAGCAACCAATAAGTTAGCGTTAAATAATTTAGGTGCTTTTACGCATCCTACATTAGGTAATTCAGAATATCATTTTGTTACGCAACTTGCTTTAGACCAATATTCACCTGATTTAGGTCAAGAACCTACCATTGATTCGGTTTACATGTACGTGCCTTATTTTTCTAAATTAGCATCTACAGAAACCAGCGGCCGTCGCATTTATACGTTAGATTCAATTAAAGGTACCGGAACTTTTGATTTAAAAGTTTACGAAAATAACTATTACTTATCATCAATCGATCCAAATGCTACCGATGGGGTAAGAAGATATTATTCTAACGATAAACCAAATTTTGATTCAAACAAAGGTGCCGTACTTAATACCAGTACAAATCTGGTTCAAAACGCACAGTTTAAATTTGATAATTCAGAAATCGCATTGTTTAAACGCAATGAAAATGGTGAATTATTAAATAGTGAAGGAAATGTAATTTCTGAATCAGCTCCGTACGACCAAAAAGTAGTTTTAGAAAGATTTGAGCCAGGAATGTGGTTGGATTTAGATAAAACCTATTTTCAAAATAAAATATTCAATACCAACTCTTCTAACTTGTCAAGCTTTCAGAGTTTTTCAAATTATTTTAGAGGTTTGTATTTTAATGTAACACAAGATCCTGCAAATCAAGGTGCATTGGCAACTTTAGATTTTAGCAAAGGATATATTCAGATTAACTATTCTTACAAAAACGAAAATGGCGATGTGTTTAAAAACACATTAAAAATGACTTTTACGGGTGAAACGGTTAGTTTAATAGAAAATCAATACACAAACTTACCACAAACATCAACAGATAAATTGTTGGTTGTTGGTGGAGGTAAAGGTTCTGGTGCAACTTCTACAGACGGATATATTACATATATCGATTTGTTTGGTAAAGATGCAGGAAACGGAATTCCTGAACAAATAGATATTTTAACCAATTACAATTGGTTAATTAACGAAGCAAACGTAACTATTTATGTGGATCAAGATTTTATTGGAGCAGATCCAAAATACGTTCCGCAACGTTTGTTTTTATACGATTTAAATAATAGTTCTGTTTTAGTTGATTATTCTAACGATACATCTTCAAACACCAGCGATCCGAAAAAGAACAAAGGGGTTTATAGCGGTTTGTTAGTTAAATCTGATGATAACGGATATTACTATAAATTTAGAATTACAGAATACGTAAAAGGTTTAATCAAATCGCAAACGCCAATGTTAGATGCCAAAAACAAATATCGTTTAGGGCTTTCTGTAACCGAGGCAATTAGCTTGGCAACATTTACACCGTTGTTAAATGAATTAGCACCTTTAACTGTAAAACAAATCCCAACTGGGTCGGTAATCAGTCCGTTAGGAACTGTTTTGCATGGCGCAAATACAGCACAAACTGATAAAAAAATTAAGTTTGAAGTTTATTACACAAATCCTAATTAAAAAATTATGTGTGGAATAGTTGGATATATTGGCCATCGTGAAGCATACCCAGTAGTTATTAAAGGGTTACAACGTTTAGAATATCGCGGTTATGACAGTGCAGGTATTGTATTGTACGATGGTGAAAAAATGAAACTTGCTAAAACAAAAGGTAAAGTTTCGGATCTTGAGAATAAAGCAGAGCAAGAAATTACATTAAACGGAAATATTGGAATTGGACATACACGTTGGGCAACCCACGGAGTTCCTAATGACGTGAATTCGCATCCACATTATTCTAATTCTGAAGAATTGGTTATTATTCATAACGGAATTATTGAGAATTACGAGCCGTTAAAACAAGAATTAATTAAACGTGGTTACACGTTTAAATCTGATACCGATACTGAGGTTTTAATTAATTTAATCGAAGATGTTCAAAAAACAAACGGATTTAAATTAGGTAAAGCGGTTCAGGTTGCGTTAAATCAGGTGGTTGGTGCCTATGCAATTTGTGTTTTTGATGTTAAAAAACCAAACGAAATTATTGCAGCACGTTTAGGAAGCCCATTAGCAATTGGTATTGGTGAAAACGAATATTTTGTTGCTTCTGATGCATCTCCTTTTATTGAATATACAAATAATGCTATTTATTTAGAAGATGAAGAAATGGCTATTATTCGTTTAGATAAAGAATTAAAAATTCGTAAAATTAAAGACGATTCTTTAGTTGATCCTTATGTTCAAGAATTGCAATTAAACTTAGAACAAATTGAAAAAGGAGGTTACGATCATTTCATGCTAAAAGAAATTCACGAACAACCAAGCGTAATTCGTGATACGTTCCGCGGCAGATTATTAACTGATCAAGGCATTGTAAGAATGGCTGGGTTGGAAGATAATATTGAAAAATTCACCAAAGCAAGCCGCATCATTATTGTTGCTTGTGGTACATCTTGGCATGCTGGATTAGTAGGTGAATATTTAATTGAAGAATTTGCACGTATTCCGGTTGAGGTTGAATATGCTTCAGAATTTAGATACCGTAATCCAATTATAAATAAAGGAGATATTGTTATTGCAATTTCTCAATCGGGCGAAACGGCAGATACATTAGCAGCTATTAAATTAGCAAAATCGCAAGGTGCTTTTGTTTTCGGAGTTTGTAACGTAGTAGGTTCATCTATTTCTAGAGAAACTCATGCAGGTGCTTATACACATGCTGGTCCTGAAATTGGGGTAGCATCAACTAAAGCTTTTACAACACAAATTACTGTATTGTCTTTAATGGCATTGCGTTTGGCTCAAGCTAAAGGACAAATGTCTAATTCAGATTTTGTTCGCCATTTAGTAGAAATGGAACAAATTCCTGGTAAAGTTGCTGAAGCGTTAAAAGCAAATCAACATATTATTGATATTGCGCGTTGTTATAAAGATGCGACAAACTGCTTGTATTTAGGTCGTGGATTTAATTACCCTGTAGCGATAGAAGGTGCTTTGAAATTAAAAGAAATTTCATACATCCACGCAGAAGGATATCCAGCTGCAGAAATGAAGCACGGGCCGATTGCGTTAATTGACGAACACATGCCGGTTATTGTAATTGCTCCTAAACAAAGTCATTACGATAAAGTGGTAAGTAATATTCAAGAAATTAAGGCGCGTAGCGGAAAAATTATTGCTGTGGTGACTAAAGGAGATGAACAAGTTCGTGCGTTGGCAGATCATGTAATCGAGATTCCTGAAACTAACGAATCGTTATCACCAATTGTATCTATCATTCCGTTACAATTGTTGTCTTATCATATTGCTGTTATGCGTGGTTGTAACGTGGATCAGCCTAGAAATTTAGCTAAATCCGTAACTGTAGAATAGTCACGGACTTTGGTTGTTACAACCAATTTAAAAAAACAATAAATATATTCTAAGATTAGAAAAAAAAAGCTTAAATTTGCACTTCGAAAACAATGTTTTAATACGAAACGTAAATAGCTGTTTAATAAATACATAAGTAATGTCGAAAATTACAGGTAAAGTTGCTCAAATTATCGGTCCAGTTGTTGACGTGATTTTCAACAATCAAGAAGCCGAACTTCCAAAAATTTATGATTCATTAGAAATCGTAAAAGCAGATGGTTCCAAATTAGTTTTAGAGGTTCAATCTCACGTAGGAGAAAATACCGTACGTACAATTTCAATGGACTCAACAGACGGATTGTCTAGAGGTCAAGAAGTTGTTTCTTTAGGTACTCCAATTCAAATGCCAATTGGTAAAGATATTTATGGTCGTTTATTCAATGTAATTGGAGACGCTATTGATGGTTTAGGTAATTTACCGAAAGAAGGTGAAAACGGATTGCCTATTCACAGAGAAGCACCAAAATTTGAAGACTTATCAACTTCATCAGAAGTTTTATATACAGGTATCAAAGTAATCGATTTAATTGAACCATACGCAAAAGGTGGTAAAATTGGATTGTTTGGTGGTGCAGGTGTTGGTAAAACCGTATTAATTCAGGAATTAATTAATAACATTGCAAAAGGACACGGAGGTTTATCTGTTTTTGCTGGTGTTGGTGAACGTACTCGTGAAGGGAACGATTTATTACGCGAAATGTTAGAATCTGGAATTATTAAATACGGAGATGATTTCATGCATTCTATGGAAGAAGGCGGATGGGACTTATCAAAAGTTGACAAACCAGGAATGAGAGATTCTAAAGCAACTTTCGTATTCGGACAGATGAACGAACCACCAGGAGCTCGTGCACGTGTTGCTTTATCAGGTTTAACTATTGCTGAATATTTCCGTGATGGTGCTGGTGAAGGACAAGGTAAAGACGTGTTATTCTTCGTTGATAATATTTTCCGCTTTACACAAGCTGGTTCTGAGGTTTCTGCTTTATTAGGGCGTATGCCATCTGCGGTAGGATACCAACCAACTTTAGCTACAGAAATGGGTGCAATGCAAGAGCGTATTACATCTACTAAAAACGGTTCTATTACATCTGTACAAGCGGTTTATGTACCTGCGGACGACTTAACTGACCCGGCTCCAGCTACAACTTTCGCGCACTTAGATGCTACAACAGTATTATCTCGTAAAATTGCTGAGTTAGGTATTTATCCAGCGGTAGATCCATTAGATTCTACTTCTCGTATCTTAACTCCAGAAATTTTAGGTGATGAGCACTATAACTGTGCACAACGCGTTAAAGAAATTTTACAACGTTACAAAGAATTACAAGATATTATTGCAATTTTAGGTATGGAAGAATTATCTGATGAAGATAAATTGGCTGTATCTCGTGCACGTCGTGTTCAACGTTTCTTATCACAACCTTTCCATGTAGCTGAACAATTTACTGGTATTCCTGGAGTATTAGTTGATATTAAAGATACAATTAAAGGGTTTAACATGATTATGGATGGTGAATTAGACCATTTGCCAGAAGCTGCTTTTAACTTACAAGGTACTATTGAAGACGTTGTAAAAGCAGGTCAAAAAATGTTAGCTGAAGCTTAATAACTTGTTATATTACTTGTTTATCAAGTAGTTTTAACTACAAACTTTATTATTATGATTGTAGAAATTGTTTCGCCAGAAGCTACTTTATTTAAAGGGGAAGTTACCTCTGTTGCTGTGCCTGGTGTAAATGGCGAGTTTCAGATGTTAAATAATCACGCACCAATCGTGTCGTTATTAACAAAAGGTAATGTAAAATTAGTAGGTTCTAACCTTGCTTTTGAGGCTGGTTTTGCTGATAAATTCAACAAAATTGATTCATCTACGTTTTGGTTACCTATTAACTCTGGTACATTAGAATTGAATGATAATAAAATTATCATTTTAGCAGACTAAACTTTCAAGTTTATATAAAAAAAGCCTAGCATTTTTGCTAGGCTTTTTTGTTTTCTATATCGTTTAAAAAATCAAAAATTAAATGTGATTCATAACCTTTGTAACTAAGCTGTGAGATAAATTTATTTTTCTTTTTTAGTATATCTTTTTCATTTATGCTTTCCCATTTTTTTTCAGCATAAGCCAAAAATCGTGTTTCGTAAGCTTCGTTAATTTCTTTTAACGCAGTTTCTATATTTCTGGCCGATATATCTCTAAATTTTAATTCTTGCTTTATTTTGTTTCTTCCCCAGTTTTTGTAAAAATGCTTGCCACGGGTAAATGATATCGCAAAACGTTCTTCGTTAAGATATTTGTTTTCAATTAAAGCAATCAATATGTTTTGCTTTTCTTCTGGCGTTAAATGGTATTCAAAAAGCTTATATTCTACTTCTTTGTAGCATCTGTCTTGGTAACTACAATAATATTCTAATTTATTTAATACCTCGTTTACGGGTAGGCTCTTCAAAATTATAAATTTAAGTTTTTATGTGTTTTTTCAATAGCTTGTTCGTTTTTCCAGTCAATCCATTGTTGTCCTTTTTTCTTACGCATGTAGTTGTCGTAATGGCGCATAATAAATACGTTGTAAGCTGCATTTACTAGGTTGTTAATTTTGCGTGGAAATGCACGTAAACTCATCGAAATGCTTGGCGTTAAATATTTCATGTAATGCCAATAACCTTCGGGCATGTATAGCATTTCGCCGTGCTTCAGGTTGCAAATATATCCTTCTGCTTTTTTTAAGGCAGGAAACTTGTTGTAATCCGGATTGTCAAAATCAATATCTTCTCGAGAAATTAACGAATGTGGAATTTTATATAAGTATTTTGTTTGATCTGGAGCAAAAAGCATGCATTGTTTTTCTCCGTTAAAGTTAAAATGTAAAATATTTGAATAATCAATGTCAAAATGCATAAAAACTTTGGAGTTTGACCCACCAAAAAATAACATCGGTAATTGTTTTACTAAGCGCAACCCAATATCAGGCCATTTAAAATCTGATTTTAATTGAGGTACTTCTTTCATGATATTGTACAAAAATATTCTGTAATTGGTAGGTTCTTTTTCTAGCAAATCAATATAATCGCCCATCTTCATTTCGGCATGCGCCTGATTAAAACCATCTTCGGCACGAACCGGTCTGTCGTCATATAAAGGTACAATTTTATCGCCAGCAATTTCTTTTATGTAATGAAGATGCCATTTTTTGTAAGCTGGCCAATCGTGTGTTAATTCCTCAATAACAACAGGAATTTGTTTTTTTACATATTTTTCAACAAAATCTTTTTTAGAAATTGTTTTTACTCTATCTATTTGCTTCAGCTTCATTTTTGTAGTTTATGTTTCTGTAATAAATAGTAACTGCATTTTGTTGCAGATTATTACATGCGTTTAAATTTGTGTTAACAGCATGTAAGCAAAATGCAAAATTAATAAAAAAAACCTTTAACTAATAAAAGTTAAAGGTTTGTACCTAAGGTGGGAATCGAACCCACACTCCGAAGAACACGAGTTTGAGTCGTGCGCGTCTACCAATTCCGCCACTTAGGCTTGTTAATTTTGTTTTGCAAATTTATGCTTTTTTTTTATTTGAGCAATTAAATAAAACAAAAAAACACAAATAATTTAAATATAATTCCTAAATTTGCAAACTAATACACAACAACACAACATAAACTAACTATTAAACCGAATATAAATGTCGTATAATGAGCCAGATGCGAAGATATTTGCATGTTCACAAAGTTTAGATTTGGCACAACGCATCGCTGATTCTTACGGAGTGAAGCTAGGGCAGGTGTCAATGAATACCTATAGTGATGGTGAATTTCAACCATCTTTTGAAGAGTCTATTCGCGGAATACGAGTTTTTTTAGTTTGTTCTACCTTTCCTTCATCAGATAATTTAATGGAATTATTATTGATGATTGATGCAGCAAAACGCGCTTCGGCACGTCATATTACAGCTGTAATACCTTATTTTGGTTGGGCAAGACAAGATAGAAAAGATAAACCTCGTGTACCAATAGGAGCTAAATTGGTTGCAAAGTTATTAGAAACAGCAGGGGCAACACGAATTATGACCATGGATTTACATGCTGATCAGATTCAAGGTTTTTTTGAAAAACCAGTTGACCATTTGTTTGCTTCAACCATTTTCTTGCCGTATTTACAAAGCTTAGCTTTAGATAATTTAACTATTGCTTCGCCAGATATGGGAGGTTCAAAACGTGCTTACGCATATTCAAAATATTTGCAATCAGACGTAGTTATTTGTTATAAACAACGTAAAAAAGCAAATGTGATTGAAAAAATGGAATTGATTGGTGATGTTACCGGTAAAAACGTGGTATTAGTTGATGATATGATTGACACCGGAGGAACATTAGCTAAAGCTGCCGATATGATGATTGAAAGAGGAGCATTAAGTGTTAGAGCAATTTGCACTCATGCAATTTTATCGGGTGATGCGTATGAAAGAATCGAGAATTCTAAAATTTTAGAATTAATTGTAACAGATTCTATTCCATTAAAAAAGAATTCGTCAAAAATTAGAGTTATTTCATGTGCGCAATTATTTGCAGATGTTATGCACATGGTTCAAAATAACAATTCTATTTCTGGTAAATTTATCATGTAATTTTATTAATTTTAAATATTTCACAAATGAAATCAATTACGATCAAAGGATCTGAAAGAGAAAGCGTGGGTAAAGTAGCTACTAAAGCCTTACGTAATGCTGGAATGGTACCTTGCGTGTTATACGGAGGAGATCAACCAGTACATTTTGCTGCAGAAGCAAAGTCATTTAAAAACTTAGTTTACACTCCAAACGTACACACTGTTGTAATTGAATTAGCTGGAGCAAAATACGAAGCTATTTTACAAGACATTCAGTTTGATCCAGTTTCTGACAGAATTTTACACATCGATTTCTACCAGTTACATGCTGATAAAGAAATTACTATGGATGTACCAGTTAAAGTTGTTGGTTCAGCTAAAGGTGTATTAGCAGGTGGTGTTTTACGTTTAAACCAACGTAAATTAAAAGTTAGAGCTTTACCAGCTAATTTACCGGACTTTGTTGAGGCAAACGTTACTAACTTAGAAATGGGTAATAAATTATACATTACTAGCTTAGAAACTCCTAACTTTAAATTATTACATGCAGACAACACTGTAGTTGCTCAAGTAAGAATTTCTCGTGCTGCTTTAAAAGCTGCTCAAGAAGCTGCAAAAGCAGAAAAAACAGCAGCAAAAGGAAAGAAAAAATAATTTTTTCCACCCTATTATACAAACTAAGAAAACACCGATGCAAATCGGTGTTTTTTTTTGGCTTAACCTTATGTTATTATTTGGTTTGTTTTCGTTAAATTATTGTACTTTTACTCATAAATTAATAAATAGCTGTATTTATTGGCTTCCCACATACAATGAAAAAGTTTTTAATTGTCGGACTTGGTAATATCGGTCCCGAATATGTAAATACCAGACATAATATTGGTTTTAAAATATTAAATTACTTAGCACATAAAGAAGGTCTTGAATTTGAAAACGTTAAGCTCGGGCAAATAACAGAATTTAAAATAAAAGGCAGATCTTTATTGCTTTTAAAACCCAATACTTACATGAACTTAAGCGGTAAAGCTGTGCTTTACTGGATGGAGAAAGAAAATATCCCGAAAGAAAATGTTTTAATAATTACCGATGATTTAAATTTGCCTTTTGGCAGCATTCGCATAAAACCAAAAGGAAGCGATGGTGGCCATAATGGTTTAAAAAATATTCAATTGTTGTTAAATAGCTCTGAATATCCTAGATTTAGATTCGGAATCAGCGATCAGTTTAAAAAAGGACAACAAGTAGATTATGTTTTAGGGCATTGGACGGATGAAGAACATGCTGCGTTAAAAGAACGATTGGATGTATCTTTAGAAGTTATTAAATCTTTTGCTTTGGCAGGATTAGCCAATACAATGAATGCGTTTAACGGCAAATAGAACTAGCAATGAAAAAAATATTTGGTGTATTTTGTATCTTATTGTTTGCTACATCATGTGATACGGTTAAAACATTTTTAGATACAAAAGAAGGATTAGATTACAAAACAAAAATTAAATCGGATTGCCCGTCAGATGGAACTTGTGAATTGATGGTTTTTAAAAATTCTTCATTGCAAATTCAATCAGATGGTTTAGGACAATCTTTTTATGATATGGTTTTTGATAGTGAAAAAACCGTTATCATGTATGAATATAAACGAAACAATGAAAATAATTTTCAAGACGGCGATTTAACCGAACGTATTGTTTTTGAAGTTAGAAATAACGTAACCGAATTTGTGGTTGAAGATTTAGAATTATCTAATTTAGTTATGTTTTATGAACGTCATTGTTTTTGTAAAGGCGAAACCGGATTGTTTCCTATAAACAAAGGAAAATTATATGTAAACAATGTTGGTAATGCTTTAGAAATAAAAATTGATATTGAAGATGTAGATATTCCTTTCAGTATTTCTTACTTAGAAGCACAAATAAAATAAAAAAAGCTTGTAGAATTTCTACAAGCTTTTTTGTTTAGTTTATAACTATTTTTTTAGATCGTTTGGTTTTACCATCATCAACTTTAAAAATATAAACGCCTTTGGCTAACATAGCCAAGTTAACATCATGTACATTGGCTGTGGTAGAATTGTAGGTTTTGTTTAAAATTAGTTTTCCAGTCATATCAAAAATAGTCACTTTTATATCGTTGGTTGTATCAACATAAAAATTAAATATTCCGTTGCTTGGATTCGGATATATAGCAAATGGTTCTGTTTTTAAATTTTCATCCAATTCTAAATACGTACGTTTTTGCCCACATAATGTAAGTACTAAACGATTAACTTTTACAGTTGAATTTGTTGTGTTTTTAGAAACGCTAACCGTCCATGCGCCGTTTGCTTTTAAATTTCCAACAGCCGTAAAGTTTTCAACTGGTTTTAAAACAGAGTTTGCACCTAATAAATTACAATTAATTGGCGTGCCGCTGTTCTGAAATGTAGTAATTAAGTTGGCATTATCTCTACAAGCTAAGTTTCTAAAAACGATTCTTGGATAATCTTGAACTTCGTTTGCGTTTTCAAAATAAACATTTACATCGGCAGTTCGTGTAGCAGTAATATTGGTTTGCAACTTCATATCTCTGATATCAAAATCTTCCGATTCGTTTACATTAAATATAAAGTTATACATACGATTAGCATCAACAATTTCAGAACCGTTGTAAGCCAATACGTAATCGTTACAAAAATCTTCTACAATTACTCGGTACCCAATGCTAAATGTATTTGAAAGGGCATAAAAAATATTATTATTTGCTTCAACCATAATTCTTGCATCTTTGGTTAAAACATCCGGAATTTCCAGTTCTTCAACACCGTCATTTGGTGTGTTTTCTTTCAACATTTCATAGCTTAAACCACCGTCGGTAGAAAGTAAAATGTTTACGGTTGTTGCGTTAATTCCGTTGCTATCGGTTCCAGCAACATCCCAAGTAAGCGTTTGTGTAGAACCCGTTGCCCACGATGTAGTTTCTCCTTGAATGCTTGTTACAACAAAAGGGCCAACATCAGCAACTTGAATAGCCATTTCTTTCTGAGCAATTAAACCACCTTCAGGGTTATTATCACGAACGGTTAAACCAAAATTCAACATTCTTGGTACGGTTGGTAAAATTTCCCAGCTTGGTGCTAAATCACCTTGTAATACAGCCTGATAATTCGGAAAATAACGGGTGTTAGTAGTTGTTGGTTTAATGCTTTTAAATGCAGGGCCACTTGTAGTTGTAGGTAAGCTTGGCTGCGGAACAATTTCGTTATCTAACTGATCCCAAACATAGGTTAAAACATCGCTATCTGCATCTGTTGCGTTAGCCGTTAATTTAAATGGCGTTCCTTTTGGAATTACATAGTTTGGTAAATCTCCAATTTGTGGTACGCTATTCGTTAACGTGGTATTTAAGGAACAAGTTCCAAAATTTTCTACATAATTTAACATCTGTACAATGCTCGCATAATGAAAAAAATCGTCACTATTAGCAGCTACATTTGGTGCACAAATTCCGGCATATGCCATAATGGTAGAACCTGATCCTGGCTCAAATGCTGTTGTTGTTTCTCTTTGGTTATCTCCACAAGCGTTGTTAAACGTATGTGTTGCTCCAAATTGATGCCCAATTTCGTGAGAAACATAATCAATATCATATGGATCATTTACTGGCTGAGATGACCCTGTTACTCCCATTGCTTTATAAGGAGAGCAAGGAACGTTTAATTGTGCTAAACCACCTGCACCCGTAGAAAATGTGTGACCAATATCGTAGTTATTAAAACCAATTTCGTTATCAATAAAAATTTGAGATTGGCTTATTAAAATATTTGCGTTGTTGTTGTTTAAAAAATTAGGTGCTAAAGATATAATAGCATCGTTATTTGCTACTAAAGTAAAATGTATCGCCAAATCTCTTTTGTAAACTGCATTTACACGATTTATAGAAGTTTGAATTGCCGAAAGTACAACTTCTTTTTTTTCTAAATCGGTTTTGTTTTGCGCACCGGCTCTTTCAATATGAAAAGTAGAATATTCTGCAGTTGTTGCAATTGCTAATCTATAATCTCGTAAAACTCCGTCGCTAATTTTTTTAACAGGTTGTTTTCCAAACTTTTTTATTTCTGCTTCATTTACTACCGTTTCATCTAAACACTGAAAGTTTTTTACAGCTCCCAATTCGGTACGATAATAAATAAGATACTGATTTAAATCTTTGCTATAGCTATCAATATATATTGACGGAAAGTTTGGTGACGTAATTATACCGTTAAAACCTAAAGCATTAACCGTAAAATTAATTTCGGTTGCTTTATCATACGGGCTATATCCGGTGTACGATTTTAAATTCGGAAACTTTTTAGCCAATTCAGGTGCTAAATCTTGCTGTTCAAAAATTTCAAAAGTTATAAAATCGCCGTCTGGTGTTGGCATACTAACCAAAACCCCGCCCGAACGTTTTGCTTGTAAATTTGTTGGCGTAGCCAAATCGGTTGCCTTTTTTAAATCTGCTGCATCTAAATTTAGAATCTGAAACTGATTCGGCATGTTGGGTCTAGATAACAGCTCGTTTTGTTGTGGCATTTTTCTAGCTCGAACGCTTTTCCATGGATTAGTTTGTCCAAACGCGGTTGAAACGCTGAACAGCAAACCAATCAGGAAATAAAAAATAAACTTTCTCATTTACAAAATTTTGTTAATATAACGATAATCAAAGGTATGATATTTTTTTATCTGTTTTTAGAATTTTAAATTTGAACGGGATTAAAAAACACGATAATCTTTACTTTTTTAATATATTTACCCCAGAATATTAAACGCAATATAATCTAAGTTATTTTGAACATTTTCTCTTCTATTCAAGCTTTTCATTCGGCCAAAAAAACAATTGTTACTTTAGGAACTTTTGATGGCGTGCATTTAGGCCATCAATCCATTCTTAAACAATTAGTTGCCGAAGCTAAAGCGCAGAATTGTGAAAGCTTGGTTTTAACGTTTTTTCCGCATCCAAGAATGGTTTTAAAACAAGACGATTCTATTAAATTAATTAATGCAATTGAAGAAAAAACAGAACTTTTAGCCAATTTAGGGATTGATAATTTAGTAATTCATGCGTTTGATACCGTTTTTTCTCAACTTTCTGGCGAAGAATTTGCCAAACAAGTTTTAGTTGATATTTTTAAAGTACAAAAAATTATTGTAGGTTACGACCATCGTTTTGGTAAAGGCGGTGCTTGTAATTTTGATGATTTAGTTGCTTTTGGTAAAAAATACAATTTTGAGGTAGAACAAATTTCTGCACAGCAAATAAATACCGTAGCGGTAAGTTCTACCAAAGTACGAGAAGCGCTTACTAGCGGAGCTATAGAAAAAGCGAATAGCTTTTTGGGTTATCCGTATTTCTTATCGGGTAAAGTTGTAATGGGCAAACAATTAGGCCGTACCATTGGTTTTCCTACTGCCAATATTAAGCCCGAGGTAAACTACAAATTAATTCCACAAAACGGCGTTTATTTAGTGCAAGTTCAGGTGCTGCAAAATCAATATTACGGCATGTTAAATATTGGTAATAATCCTACCGTTAACGGTGCCGAACAAACAATCGAAGTGCATCTTTTAAATTTTGATGCTAATATTTACAACCAAAACATTAAGGTTTCTTTTCTAAAAAGATTACGTGATGTTGTAAAATTTGAATCGATTGATGCCTTAAAAAATCAACTTGAAGCCGACAAACAAGCAGCTATTGCTTATTTTAAATTATAATATGAATAAGTTATTCCAAGCCATAGATAATGCGCCCTTAATTATTTTTAGAATATTTTTTGGAGTTTTATTTGCTTGCGAATCTTTTGGAGCTATTTTAACCGGCTGGGTTAAAGATAATTTTATCACGCCGCAATTTACCTTTTCACATATTGGTTTTGACTGGTTGCAGCCCTTGCCCGGTTATGGCATGTACGGCTATTTTGTGGTAATGGGTGTTTTTTCGGTTTGCGTTGCCTTAGGTTACCGCTATCGTTTTTCAATTATTGCTTTAACTTTACTTTGGGCCGGTGTTTATTTGATGCAAAAAACATCGTACAACAATCATTATTACTTGTTGTTGTTAATTAGTTTTGTACTTGTTTTTTTACCAGCTAATCGTTACAAAGCTTTAGATGTAAAGTTAGGTTATGTAAAACAGCAACTTACCATGCCCAAATGGTGCAGCTGGATTTTTATTCTTCAAATTGCAATTGTTTATTTTTACGCAACCATTGCAAAATTTTATCCGGATTGGTTAGACGGAACTTTTACAAAAAACTTATTAGCCAATCGAACTCCGTTTGAATCAGTAAATAATTTATTTGCCCAAAAATGGTTTTACATGTTTATTGCTTATGCCGGGATTGTTTTTGATGGCTTAATTGTACCAGCTTTGTTATATAAGCGCACCCGAACTTGGGCGGTAATTGCATCTTTGGTGTTTCATATATTCAATTCAATTGTTTTACAAATTGGTATATTTCCGTATTTCGCGTTAAGTTTTGCTGTTTTCTTTTATCCGCCAGAAACCATTCGCAAACTATTTTTTAAATCTAAACCCCAAATAACAGAAACAAACAATTATCTGTACAAAGACAAAAAATTGTTACTGTTTTTATTTTTGCCGTTTTTTATCTTACAATTGGTGTTGCCTATTCGACATTGGTTTATTCCGGGCGATGTTTTATTTACAGAAGAAGGGCACCGTTTAAGTTGGCGCATGATGTTACGTTCGCGTAGCGGTTCAACCTATTATTCGGTTATTGATAAAAATACGAACGAACGAATAGCTTACGATTTGTACGAGAAATTAACCCAAAAACAGCACGGTGTTTTTAGTTCGCACCCCGATATGATTTGGCAAATGGCACAACGTATTAAAAAGGAATTTGCCCAACAAGGTATTGATGTTGCTGTTTATGCGCATAGCTACGTTTCTATAAACGGACGCGCGCCCGTTCAGCTTATAAATGATAAAGTTGATTTAGCTCAGGAAAAATGGAATTATTTTGGTCCATCTTCCTTTATATTTCCTCAACCCGAATATTTTAAATAAAAAAAGGTTGCTTATTTAAGCTACCTTTTTTTATTTATCGTATGTTTTTAATTCTAACGTTTCGCCGTCAAATACTACGTAAGTAAAGTACGAAATCCAATCGCCTAAGTTTACATATTTTGCGTTTTTATTTTCGCCTATTTCTAACACCATTGGTAAATGGCGGTGTCCAAAAACAAAATAATCATGAAATTGTTCTTCTAGTTTTTTCTTGGCATAAATAATTAACCATTCCTTATCTTCTCCTAAATAAACCACATCATCTTTACCCGATATAAGCTTATTTTTAACCGATAAGTTTTGTGCTAACTTTACGCCTAAATCTGGATGCAACCAACCAAATAACCATTTAGAAAACGGATTGGTAAAAACCTTTTTCATGCGTTTGTAACCTTTATCGCCTGGGCCTAAACCATCGCCATGGGCAATAAAAAAACTTTTGTTATTAAACTTAAATATTTGTGCGGTGTGATAAACCGGAATACCTAATTCTTTTTCAAAATAATCGTTCATCCATAAATCGTGGTTGCCCACAAAAAAGTGAATTTCTATTCCAGTATCTTTTAATTCGGCTAATTTGCCTAAAACACGTACAAAACCTTTTGGAACAACGGTTTTGTATTCAAACCAAAAATCAAATAAATCGCCCAGCAAAAACAAAACTTGTGCATCAGCTTTAATTTCGTCAAGCCATTTCACAAATTTTTGTTCGCGCGGAAAGCTTGCTTCTGGCGTAGGTGCCCCAAAGTGCTGATCGGACGCAAAATATATTTTTTTTCCGGGTTGTAATTGCATAGTTCTATAAATTGTCTGCTGCAAACCATTCTGCAAAAGACGATTCTGTTTCTTGCAAACGCAGCGAATGTAATTTTATGTTGTGAGGTAATCGGTTAGAAATACGGCTGGCAAAATCTACCACCATATTTTCACTTGTTGGTTGATAATCTACCAAAATAACATGATGTCCGCGTTTTTGTAATTCGTCGGCCAATTCAATATGCGGCGTATTTTTATTAAATACCGTTGCATGATCAAATTGATCAACAACTTCTTCCTTCACAATCTTTTTTAAATCTCCAAAATCAATTACCATGCCGTACTTCACATTGTTTGTATCTGTAATTGGTTGTCCAATTACGGTAACCGATAGTTTATAGCTGTGCCCGTGTACGTTTTTACATTTTCCGTCATATCCGTATAAGGCATGCCCGGTTTCAAAAGTAAATTGTTTTGTGATTCTGATGTTGCTCATCTTGATAAAAAATTTTTTGCAAATTTACTAAATAAAACCTTTAAAAAAAGCCAATAAAAAGCATTAAAAATTATATTTGTTTTATCAAAATTAACTTGATTATGGCAGAAGATGCACTAATAAAATACTATGAATCAATTATTAACAATTTAATTGAAAACAAATTTGCAATTGCTGATGGTTTTTTTTCTGGTGAAGAGGTAAACTTATTACGCAACAATTTAATGCAAAAATACGAGGCAGATATTTTTAAAAAATCGGCCATTGGCAATAAAGATGATGCCATTATAGTAACAGGGATTCGCGGTGATTTTATTTTGTGGCTTGATGAACAACATTTAGATGCTGTCGAACAGATTTACTTTAACAAAGTAAATAACTTTATTGCTTATTTAAATCGCACGTGTTTTTTGGGTTTGGTAGATGGCGAATTTCATTACGCATTATATCCCAATAACACATTTTATAAAAGACATTTAGATGTTTTTCAGAAGGATAGCAGGCGAATGCTTTCGGTTATTTTTTATTTAAATGATGATGATTGGCAAACAGCAGATGGAGGTGAATTGGTTATTTATTTACCTAAACCAGAAACCGAAGAAGCTGTTGTTGTGCATCCATTAGGCGGAAGAATGGTTATTTTTAACAGCCGTGAATTAGAGCACGAAGTTAAATTTGTGCATCGGCCCAGAAAAAGCATTACCGGCTGGCTTAGAACCAGATGATAAAATAAAAACGGACTATTTAGTCCGTTTTTTTATTTTTATTGTAATAGTAAATACCGTAAGCTAAGATGCATAGAAACACCAAAGGTAAAAATGAACCAATAAGCACGCCAATGGTATAATCGTTATTTGGTGCATCTTTTATTTTTTCTTCAATGTTCGGAACTTGAGTTTGTAAAATAATAACAAGCTGTTTCATTTATTTGTTTTTAAATTTTTGTAACGCATTTTTTGTAAATTCTGATAAAACCAATTTTCCTGAAATTGCTGCACGTTGTGCAAGCAAGGTTTCCCAATCGGTTGTATTTTCCCACAAAATCTTTTTCATTTCTAACAAAGCTTCTGGGTTATATAAACTTAATGCTTGTGCGTAACTTGATAGGTAATTTTCTAAATCGGTTGCATGGTTAAAAACTTCAGAATACAAACCTTTTTGTAAAGCCCATTCGGCCGTTTTCCATTCGGTTGGGTTTAAGGCAAGTTCTGCCATTGCGGTTTTACCAATTTTTTTACTTACGGCTGGCTCAATAACAAACGGACCAATGCCAATAGCAAGTTCAGATAATTTTAGGCTGGCATTGTTTGTTGCCAAAACATAATCACAAGCTGCAATTAAACCAACACCGCCGCCAATAGCTTTACCTTTAACATTACCAATAATTAGTTTAGAACTATTTTTCATGGCTAATATTACGTTAGCAAAACCCGAAAAAAAACTTTTGCCTTGTTCGGCATTAGAAACAGCCAAAAGCTCGTCAAAAGATGCGCCCGAACAAAAAACCGAATTGCCTTCGCTTTCTAAAATAATAACCGTTATTTCCGGATTGTTTTCTAAATCGGTAATGGTGTTTTTTAAATTTTCGAGTTGTTCACTGGTAAACGAATTTTTTTTCTCGTCAAAAAATTTAATTCGAACCACATGGTTAAAAAATTTTATTTTAATGTACGATGTCATGTTTTGTGTTGGTTTTGCTAATTCTTTTTAAATAAATATTTTGTTGCGTTACGATTGCGCTACAAGCTGAACCGTTTCTTTACTAACTTGTTTTACCAGTATGTTTTTATCTGCTGCAACCTGATCAATCGCTGCTTGGTTAAAATGACGAATGGTATATAAATCAACATGATTGGTGATTACTACGTTGAATTTTTCGTTTAAAATTTCATACAATTCATCTACTTTATCAAATTTATCTTCCACACAAATTTCGAATGAAATAGCTGTGTTCTGAATCAAACTAACTTTAATTTTAAAACGTGATAAATGATTAAAAATTTCAGAAATGTTTTCTTCCATAATAAAAGAAAAATCACGCGAAGCGAATGAAATTAATTTCTGATCTTTTTTTACAATGAAACATGAAATTGCCGGTTCTAAATCTTGCCCTTTGCTTACTTTGGTTCCTGGTAATAATGGGTTGATGAATGATTTTACATACAACGGAATTTCTTTATTTTGTAAAGGTTGTAATGTTTTTGGGTGAATTACCGATGCGCCGTAAAAAGCTAATTCAATAGCTTCGCGATATGAAATTTGATTTAATAATGTTGTTTCGTTAAAATAACGCGGATCGGCGTTTAAAACCCCAGGTACATCTTTCCAAATGGTAACGCTTTCTGCATTTAAACAATAAGCAAAAATGGCTGCGGTGTAATCTGAACCTTCACGACCTAACGTTGTGGTAAAAAAGTTTGGATCAGAACCAATAAAACCTTGCGTAATGTTTAAAACGTTTTGGTTTATTGTTGATGCAATTAATTTTTCGGTTTGTTTCCAATCTACAATGGCATCACGGTAAGTTGTGTCGGTTTTAATTAAATTACGCACATCTACCCAATTGTTTTCCATACCACGAAAGCTAAAATAATGGCTTAAAATGGTTGTAGATATTATTTCACCCATCGAAACAATTTCGTCATACACAAAATCATAGTTAGGTGATTTATTAATATTTAAAATGGTGTCAATATCCGAGAAGTGTTTGTTTACCGCATTAAAAACCATGTTTTCTTCGGTTTCAAACAAATCTAACATAATTTTGTGGTGGTATTCTTTAACCTCCCGTATTGCATGAGATAAATCTGGTGACTTCTCGAAGTAACGTTTGACTACAAGCTCCAGTCCGTTGGTAGTTTTGCCCATTGCTGATACTACCAACATTACATCTTCAAACCCCACTTTTTGTAATACGTCATAAACGTTTTTTACTCCTGCTGCATCTTTTACTGATGCTCCACCAAATTTAAAAATTCTCATTTTTATTTATTAATTAATATTAAATGTTGCGGCTTTAACGACATTCGTAAGCCAATAATTGTTCTTCGTTCATTTGTACAATGCGCCAATCGTTAAAAACTGTTGCGCCCGATTTTTGGTAAAATGCTACGGCAGGTTTATTCCAATCTAAAACCACCCATTCTACACGTTTTACATTATCTTGTTTTGCTTGTTGCATTACGCGTGCGTACAAAGCTTGTCCTATTCCGGAGCCACGCATTTTTTGTGTAACAATAAGGTCTTCTAAATGTATGGTTTTACCTTTCCAGGTAGAATAGCGGTTGTAATACAATGCAATTCCTTCTATTGTTCCATTAATTTCTGCAACAAAGGTTTCAAATAAAGGATGCGTACCAAAACCATCTCGTTCTAAATCAGCAACTGTTACTTCAACAGCATCGGGTTCTTTTTCAAACTCAGCCAGTTCTTTTATCAGCTCTAAAACGCGAGCCATATCTTTTTTTTCTCCTTTACGTATAATCATGAAATGCTGTGTTTTATTTAAAAATAATAAAACCTAAAAAGGTTAGAAGTTTTTGCAAAAATAGCGATATTTGCCTATAAATTACAACACAACTTAAATAAAAACAATAATGGAACAGCGTAATAAAACCTTAGGCGAATATATTATTGAGAAGCAATCGGATTTTAAATTATCATCTGGTGAGCTTTCTCGTATTATTAATGCTATTCGTTTGGCAGCAAAAGTAGTAAGTCATAAAGTTAACAAGGCGGGCTTGGTTGATATTACAGGAGCAGCTGGTAACCAAAACATTCAGGGAGAAGATCAGCAAAAGCTTGATGTTTATGCCAATGAAGTTTTTATTTCAACTTTAACAAACCGCGAAATTGTTTGTGGTATTGCATCCGAAGAAAATGATGATTTTATTGCTGTTCATGGTAGTGACGGAGCAGATAATAATAAATATGTGGTAATGATGGATCCGCTAGATGGATCGTCAAATATTGATGTAAACATTCCGGTAGGAACTATTTTCTCGGTTTACCGTCGTATTACACCAATTGGTACACCAGTAACATTAGAAGATTTTTTACAACCAGGCGATAACCAAGTTGCAGCCGGATATGTAATTTACGGAACTTCAACCATGTTGGTTTATACTACCGGTAACGGGGTAAACGGATTTACTTTAAATCCTGCAATTGGAACTTTTTACCTTTCTCATGCCGATATGCAAATTCCTAAATCAGGTAAAATGTATTCTATTAACGAAGGAAATTATATTCATTTTCCACAAGGCGTAAAAGATTATTTAAAATATTGCCAGGAAGAAGAAGGTGATCGTCCGTACACAGCACGTTACGTAGGTTCGTTAGTAGCCGATTTTCATAGAAACTTAATTAAAGGCGGTATTTATTTATATCCAACAAGTTCTAAAGCACCAAAAGGTAAATTACGCTTGTTGTACGAATGTAATCCAATGGCATTTATTATGGAACAAGCCGGTGGTAAAGCAACAGACGGATTTAATAGAATTATGGAAGCTGTACCAACCGAATTACACCAACGTATTCCGTTTTTCTGCGGAAGTAGTGATATGGTAGACAAAGCTCATGAATTTATGAACAAGCACAAATAACAAAAAAGCGCGTTTTATATTAAAACGCGCTTTTTTGTTGCCCTAAAACTTCTGCTTGCATTTAAAGAGCTGTTCAAGATTATTTCGTAATTTGTGAGCCACAAATATTTAAACTTTACTATTGTAATTGCATGAAACAAAATAAATACGATCACGCTTATTTAAAAATTGCACGCGAGTGGGGTAAGCTATCTTATTGTACGCGCAAACAAGTTGGAGCTATTATTGTAAAAGACCGTATGATTATTTCTGACGGATATAATGGCACGCCATCTGGGTTTGAAAATTGTTGTGAAGACGAAAACGGCGCAACCAAATGGTACGTGCTACATGCCGAAGCCAATGCGATATTAAAAGTTGCACGTTCTACCCAAACTTGCGAAAACGCAACCTTATATATAACCATGTCACCATGTAAAGATTGTAGTAAATTAATTCATCAATCGGGTATTAAGCGCGTGGTTTTTATAGAATCGTACAAAGATGATGCGGGCGTTGCTTTTTTACAACGCGCCGGGGTTGAGGTAGAACAAATTTCTAATTTAGAATAACGTAAATGAAAATTTCTAAAATATACATTCCTATTCTTATAGCAGTTTCTATTTGCATTGGTGTGGTTTTAGGTGCGTATATTTTTTCTAACACAACCTATTTACCTTCTAAAAATGCAAATCGTCACAAATTAAATCGATTAATCGATTTGATAGATAATGAATTTGTAGACGATGTAAATACCGATTCTATTGTAGATATTGCGGTGAACGATATTTTAAGCAAATTAGATCCGCACTCATTTTATATTTCTCCTGCCGAGAAAGAACGCTTAGCAACCAATATGAATGGTGAATTTGTTGGAATAGGAATAACCTATTATATGTTAAACGATACGCTGGCTGTAATTAACACCATTGCTGGTGGACCGTCTGAAAAAGCCGGAATTAAATCGGGCGATCGTATTTTGTTGGCAGATGAGAAAAAGATTTACGGTGAAAAACTTCCGAACGATAGCTTACTTGCTATGTTGCGCGGTCCGTTAGATTCTAATATCAAGCTTCGTGTTTTCAGAAAATCAACCAATAAAATTTTCGATTGTCGATTTAAGCGTAAAAATGTTCCAGTAAAAAGTGTGGATGCGGCTTTTATGCTGAATAAAAATACAGCTTACGTAAAAATTAATCGCTTTGCTGCCAATACGCATTTGGAGTTTGATGCCAAGGTTAAAGAAATTCAGAAACAAAATCCCGAAAATATAATAATTGATCTTCGTAATAATACAGGGGGATATGTTGAAGTTGCCGAAAAAATTATTGATAAATTTTTACCTGAAAATCAGGTAATTGTTCGTTTAATAAGCAAGTCGGAAGAAGAGCAGGTGGTACTTTCTTCTAAAAATACGCCGTTTGCAAAAAATAACCTATATATATTGGTTGATGAAAATACGGCATCTGCCAGCGAAATTTTTGCGGGCGCAATTCAAGATAATGACCGTGGGCAAATTGTTGGACGCCGTACGTACGGAAAAGGATTGGTTCAGCAAGAACTAAGTTTGGGCGATGGTTCTGCGGTGCGTTTAAGTGTTTCTAAATATCACACGCCGTCAGGGCGTTCTATTCAAAAACCGTATGTTTTAGATGATACCGATTATTTAGGAGATTTTCACCAACGCATGGTTTCAAAAGAATTGTATGTTTACGATAGTATTAAGGTGATTGATTCTACTTCGTTTAAATCTTTAAACGGAAAAGCTATTTTGCAAGCCAACGGCGGAATCATTCCAGATGTTTTTATTCCTTTATCTGATGATTTTGTACAAGCCGAATTAAAAATGGTTATGCAATCGGCATTTATCTCGAATTATATTTTTCAGTTGATTGATGATAAACGTGCCGAAATGAGCCTTGATTCTTACGACGATTTGGTAAATCAGTTAGAAAATACCGATTATTATTACAATAAGGTTGTGGGGTATCTAAAAAAATATCCTTTAAATTTTAATCCTGAAAAATATAAATCCATTATCAAGGCATATATTACTGCCGAAATAATTAGCCAAATTAAAGGTGAAGCCTATTTTTACCAATACATTTCTCCTTTGGATGATGAGGTTGTTCAGCTCGTTCAGCTTATTCAAGCTAAAAACGTCAACAAAAACAATTAAAATAGTGAGTTTAATAGATGAAAAAGATAACTTATTTGGGTTGTCTTTTTTAATTAATGTTAAATTAAACTTAAAGTAACATAGCTAAGTATTCTTTTTTTCAGCTTTTTAAAAATTCAACACTAATTTAGTTCAATAATTTATTTGCAAAACAGCAATAAAGCACACTATCTTTGCCTAGCAAAACAGAAGTAATAACGCTTAGTTTTGTAAAAAGTTCATAAACCTATTGTAATCTTTAAAACTCTTTTTAAATCGGCTAAAACCGGTTAAAAAAGAAGGGAAAAAATATTTTTCTAAAAAAGTTTTGTAAGATTAAAAATAAGTTTTACTTTTGCACTCGCAACTGTGAAAAACACGGGTTGCGCTAAAAAAGAAGTAACGATTACGTTCATTGATATATTGAATTGACAGCAAAAAAATAAGAGAGTAATCTCGTATTAAAGAACAAAGACCTAGCAATCGTACAATAATAAAAATATACGATGAAGAGTTTGATCCTGGCTCAGGATGAACGCTAGCGGCAGGCCTAACACATGCAAGTCGAGGGGTAGAAGCAGCTTGCTGCTTTGAGACCGGCGCACGGGTGCGTAACGCGTATGCAACCTACCTTATACTAAGGAATAGCCCAGAGAAATTTGGATTAACGCCTTATGGTGTTTTAGATTGGCATCAATATAAGACTAAAGATTACGGTATAAGATGGGCATGCGTCCCATTAGTTAGTTGGTAAGGTAACGGCTTACCAAGACGATGATGGGTAGGGGTCCTGAGAGGGAGATCCCCCACACTGGTACTGAGACACGGACCAGACTCCTACGGGAGGCAGCAGTGAGGAATATTGGTCAATGGAGGCAACTCTGAACCAGCCATGCCGCGTGCAGGAATAAGGTCCTATGGATTGTAAACTGCTTTTGTATAGGAAGAAACCATCCCTTGCGAGGGGTCTTGACGGTACTATACGAATAAGGATCGGCTAACTCCGTGCCAGCAGCCGCGGTAATACGGAGGATTCGAGCGTTATCCGGAATCATTGGGTTTAAAGGGTCCGTAGGCGGCCTAGTAAGTCAGTGGTGAAAGTTTGCAGCTTAACTGTAAAATTGCCATTGAAACTGCTGGGCTTGAATTTTTGTGAAGTAACTAGAATATGTAGTGTAGCGGTGAAATGCATAGATATTACATGGAATACCAATTGCGAAGGCAGGTTACTAACAAAGTATTGACGCTGATGGACGAAAGCGTGGGTAGCGAACAGGATTAGATACCCTGGTAGTCCACGCCGTAAACGATGGATACTAGTTGTTCGGTTTTCGGACTGAGTGACTAAGCGAAAGTGATAAGTATCCCACCTGGGGAGTACGAACGCAAGTTTGAAACTCAAAGGAATTGACGGGGGCCCGCACAAGCGGTGGAGCATGTGGTTTAATTCGATGATACGCGAGGAACCTTACCAGGGCTTAAATGTAGATTGACGTATTTGGAAACAGATATTTCTTCGGACAATTTACAAGGTGCTGCATGGTTGTCGTCAGCTCGTGCCGTGAGGTGTCAGGTTAAGTCCTATAACGAGCGCAACCCCTGTCGTTAGTTGCCATCGAGTGATGTCGGGAACTCTAACGAGACTGCCAGTGTAAACTGCGAGGAAGGTGGGGATGACGTCAAATCATCACGGCCCTTACGTCCTGGGCCACACACGTGCTACAATGGCCGGTACAGTGAGCAGCCACTACGCGAGTAGGAGCGAATCTACAAAACCGGTCACAGTTCGGATCGGAGTCTGCAACTCGACTCCGTGAAGCTGGAATCGCTAGTAATCGGATATCAGCCATGATCCGGTGAATACGTTCCCGGGCCTTGTACACACCGCCCGTCAAGCCATGGAAGCTGGGGGTACCTGAAGTCGGTGACCGCAAGGAGCTGCCTAGGGTAAAACTAGTGACTGGGGCTAAGTCGTAACAAGGTAGCCGTACCGGAAGGTGCGGCTGGAACACCTCCTTTCTAGAGAAGTATTGATAGGTTCAACTTTATATTGAAATTACTCTCGCTGTTAGTTCAAAAATTTATAAGTAAAATACAGAGTCTCGTAGCTCAGCTGGTTAGAGTACTACACTGATAATGTAGGGGTCCCCAGTTCGAGTCTGGGCGGGACTACTATTTTGTTTATAGATAAAAAAAGGAAATTCTAGGGTTGGGTGTTGAGATACTATCAACAAGGATTCAACATTCACATAGAAGAATGGGGGATTAGCTCAGCTGGCTAGAGCGCCTGCCTTGCACGCAGGAGGCCATCGGTTCGACTCCGATATTCTCCACGATTTTAGATAAATATCTAAATAACCGTTCATTGACATATTGCAATAGAAAATACAAACAAAAAGTAGAAAGAAAAAAAAATAATTTTTTTACAGTAGAACGCAAGTTCTGTGTAGAAAACTCATACATAAGCAAATTAAGGGCGTATGGGGGATGCCTAGGCTCTCAGAGGCGATGAAGGACGTGATAAGCTGCGAAAAGCTACGGGGATTGGCACACACGAATAGATCCGTAGATATCCGAATGGGGCAACCTGTCTAGTTGAAGACTAGTCACATCGAAAGATGAGCAAACCCGCTGAACTGAAACATCTAAGTAGGCGGAGGAGAAGAAAACAAGAGTGATTCCGTAAGTAGTGGCGAGCGAACGCGGAACAGCCCAAACCAATATTGTTACGGCAATATTGGGGTTGTAGGACCACGATATTTTATGCAAAGCGAATTAGAATAACCTGGAAAGGTTAACCGAAGAGGGTGATAGTCTCGTATAAGTAAGCGATGTAATAGATAGTGGTATCCTGAGTAGGTCGGGGCACGTGAAACCCTGATTGAATTTGCCGGGACCATCCGGTAAGGCTAAATACTCCTGAGAGACCGATAGTGAACCAGTACCGTGAGGGAAAGGTGAAAAGAACCGTGAATAACGGAGTGAAATAGATCCTGAAACCATACGCTTACAAGCGGTCGGAGCCCTTTTATGGGGTGACGGCGTGCCTTTTGCATAATGAGCCTACGAGTTACCGTTGCTGGCAAGGATAAGCACTTTAGGTGTGGATCCGTAGCGAAAGCGAGTCTTAATAGGGCGCTTTAGTCAGTAGTGGTAGACGCGAAACCGTGTGATCTACCCATGGACAGGTTGAAGTTTAGGTAACACTAAATGGAGGACCGAACCCGTTGACGTTGAAAAGTCTTGGGATGATCTGTGGGTAGGGGTGAAAGGCCAATCAAACTCGGAAATAGCTCGTACTCCCCGAAATGCATTTAGGTGCAGCGCTGTTTTAGTTTATTAGAGGTAGAGCTACTGATTGGATGCGGGGGCTTCACCGCCTACCAATTCCTGACAAACTCCGAATGCTAATAAATGTTTTACAGCAGTGAGGGCATGGGTGCTAAGGTCCATGTCCGAGAGGGAAAGAACCCAGACCATCAGCTAAGGTCCCCAAATGTATACTAAGTTGAAAAAACGCGGTTTGTTTGCTTAGACAGCTAGGATGTTGGCTTGGAAGCAGCCATTCATTTAAAGAGTGCGTAACAGCTCACTAGTCGAGCGAACGAGCATGGATAATAATCGGGCATAAGTATACTACCGAAGCTATGGATTTGCGCTAAGCGCAAGTGGTAGGGGAGCATTCTAAACTGGGTTGAAGGTGTACTGTGAGGTATGCTGGACTGTTTAGAAAAGCAAATGTAGGCATAAGTAACGATAAGGAGGGCGAGAAACCCTCCCGCCGTAAGACTAAGGTTTCCTGAGCTATGCTAATCAGCTTAGGGTTAGTCGGGACCTAAGGCACACCCGAAGGGGGGACGTCGATGGCCAACGGGTTAATATTCCCGTACTTCTAATAATTGTGATGGGGTGACGGAGTGATGAAAGCACCGCGGACTGACGGAATAGTTCGTTAAAGTACGTAACTATAGGACTTGTAGTAAAATGCGCAGGTCTTGGTGAAATACGATAGTACACAAAATCTTCGGATGGCGTGATAGTGTGCCTAAGGGCTTCCAAGAAAAACCTCTAAACATAGATTATTAGAACCCGTACCGTAAACCGACACAGGTAGTCGAGGAGAGTATCCTCAGGCGCTCGAGAGATTCATGGCTAAGGAATTAGGCAAAATAGACCTGTAACTTCGGGAGAAAGGTCGCCAGCAGCAATGCTGGCCGCAGTGAAAAGGTCCAGGCGACTGTTTATCAAAAACACAAGGCTTTGCAAAATCGTAAGATGACGTATAAGGTCTGACACCTGCCCGGTGCTGGAAGGTTAAGAGGAGATGTTATTCGCAAGAAGAAGCATTGAATTGAAGCCCCAGTAAACGGCGGCCGTAACTATAACGGTCCTAAGGTAGCGAAATTCCTTGTCGGGTAAGTTCCGACCTGCACGAATGGTGTAACGATCTGGACACTGTCTCAGCCATGAGCTCGGTGAAATTGTAGTAACGGTGAAGATGCCGTTTACCCGCAGTGGGACGAAAAGACCCTGTGCACCTTTACTATAGCTTAGTATTGTTCTTGGATAAGTGATGTGTAGGATAGGTGGGAGACTATGAAGTGGCGTCGCTAGGCGTTGTGGAGTCATTGTTGAAATACCACCCTTTGCTTATCTGAGGTCTAACTCTGCGTTGCAGAGGACATTGCTTGGTGGGTAGTTTGACTGGGGTGGTCGCCTCCAAAAGAGTAACGGAGGCTTCTAAAGGTTCCCTCAGTACGCTTGGTAACCGTGCGTAGAGTGCAATGGCATAAGGGAGCTTGACTGAGAGACATACAGGTCGATCAGGTACGAAAGTAGAGCATAGTGATCCGGTGGTTCCGCATGGAAGGGCCATCGCTCAAAGGATAAAAGGTACGCCGGGGATAACAGGCTGATCTCCCCCAAGAGCTCATATCGACGGGGGGGTTTGGCACCTCGATGTCGGCTCGTCACATCCTGGGGCTGGAGAAGGTCCCAAGGGTTGGGCTGTTCGCCCATTAAAGTGGCACGCGAGCTGGGTTCAGAACGTCGTGAGACAGTTCGGTCTCTATCTACTGTGGGCGTTAGAAATTTGCGTGGATCTGATTCTAGTACGAGAGGACCGAATTGGACTAACCTCTGGTGTATCAGTTGTGCCGCCAGGTGCATCGCTGAGTAGCTACGTTGGGCAGGGATAAGCGCTGAAAGCATATAAGCGCGAAACCCACCACAAGATTAGATTTCTTTAAAGGGTCGTTGTAGATGACAACGTTGATAGGCTATAGATGTAAAGGCAGTAATGTCATAGTCGAGTAGTACTAATAACCCGTAAGCTTATGTATTTGTCTCCTGCTGAAATTAAGTAGGCAGGAGGACTTCTTTCTAATAAAAGTAGAAGAGTTTGTATAGAACAACTATTGTAATAGGGTCAACCATATATTGCTAGATATAGCAAACCGATTTAAGGTGGTTATTGCAACGAGGCTCACCTCTTCCCATCCCGAACAGAGAAGTTAAGCTCGTTAGCGCAGATGGTACTGCATTTATGTGGGAGAGTATGTCGCTGCCTTTTTTTATAAGTCCGAATCAGAAATGGTTCGGACTTTTTTGTTTTATATAATATTTTTACATATTTTGAGTTTATGTTATATATTTGCTACGCTTTGTTTTAGATGTATTTTATCGATTAAATAAGTTTGTTCACCTTATTTTTATATTAACATACAATTTTTTAGTTATTTAGCGTTTTAAAATACTGACCAAAGATTTGATTAAAGATTATTATTTTAGATATGAAAAAAATATTTTTATTTTTATTAATAACGCCTATTAGTTTGTTTGCTCAACCGGCACCACCTCCACCAATGGAAGAATTTGATCCTCCTGGTCCTGGTGAAGATACGTTTATTGATAATCCTTATTTCATGCTTTTCGCTCTTGTTGTTGTGAGTGTAAGTGTTTTGTTGTATTTAAGAAAACTTAAAGAAGTAAAATAATCACATTTTTGTATTATATATAAAAAAGGGAATTACTAAATTCCCTTTTTGTGTTGTTCTAATTTTGTGATGTATTTTCCTAAAATATCAAACTCTAAATTTACTTTGTCGTTTAGTTTTGTGTTTTTGAATATTGTGTTTTCAAATGTATAAGGAATTATCGCCACGCTAAACTCATCTATTTTTGAATTCACCACGGTTAAACTTGTTCCGTTTACGGTAATGCTTCCTTTCTCAATAGTTAAATTTCCTTGATATTCGAATTTAAAAGTAAAATAAGTACTACCATTTGCGTTTTCAATATTGGTACAAACTGCGGTTTGGTCAACATGTCCTTGAACAATATGTCCATCTAATCTGTCTCCCAACTTCATAGCACGTTCTAGGTTTACTTCGTCATTTTCCTGCCAATCTGCAATATTGGTTTTTAAAATGGTTTCCTTAATTGCAGTTACCGTGTATGTTTTGTCCGTAATATCTACAACGGTTAAACAAATACCGTTATGCGCTACGCTTTGATCAATTTTTATCTCATTTGTAAAATCAGCTTCAACTACAATATGTAAATTATCTGCCTCTTTTGTTATTTTTTTTATTGTTCCGAGAGATTCTACTATTCCTGTAAACATTTGATAATTAATTTTATTAAATTTGTAAATCCAAAATTAGTAAAATAAAACTATGGTTAAAAAAAATGAAAATATTATTGTTGGCATTTCTGTTGGTGATTTAAATGGTATAGGTAGTGAAGTGATTTTTAAATCATTCGAAGATGCTAGAATGTTCGAGTTTTGTACGCCTGTTGTTTTTGCTAATGCCAAATTGTTAATGTATTTACGCAAAGTTTTAAATATTAATGTAACCATTCATGGTATTGATAAGTTAGAACAAGCTGTTGCCGGAAAACTAAATGTTTTAAATGTTTGGAAAGAAGGTGTAAATATTGAATTTGGAACGATTGATGAAAACGTTGGGAAATATGCCATAAAATCTTTTACCGCTGCTACAGATGCCTTAAAAGAAGGATTGGTTGATGTTTTACTAACAGCACCTATTAATAAAAACAATATTCAAACTGAAGATTTTACTTTTCCCGGACATACTGATTATTTAAATCAAGAACTAGAAGGTAATTCGTTAATGTTAATGGTTAACGATAATTTACGCGTTGGCTTAATTACAGATCACGTTGCTATTCATCAAGTAGCAAACGATATTACGCCCGAGTTAATAAAAGCAAAAGTAAAAACCGTTCATCAAACCTTAAAACAAGATTTTTGTATAGATATGCCAAAAATTGCCATTTTAGGGCTAAATCCACATTGTGGTGATGGAGGCGTAATTGGTAATGAAGATGACGTGATTATTAAACCGACCATTAATGAATTGTTTGATGAAGGAATTAAAGTTTTTGGACCTTATTCAGCCGATGGATTTTTTGGAGCCGGAGAATACGAAAATTTTGATGCCGTTTTAGCTATGTATCACGATCAAGGTTTAATTCCGTTTAAAACCCTGTCATTTGGTAATGGAGTTAATTATACAGCCGGATTAAATAAAATACGTACCTCGCCTGATCACGGAACAGCATTTGCTATTGCAGGTAAAAATGTAGCCGACGCAAGTTCGTTTACCGCAGCGCTATATTTGGCTTTAGATGTTTATCGAAACCGAATGGATTTCGAAGCCTTAACAAAAAATACTTTAACAACTCAAAATACTGCAGATAAGTAAAAAAGAATTTTAAAAATAGCTATTATTTAATTTTTTTTCTATCTTTGCACGCTCAAAATTGTGGTTATGAATAACGAAAAAGACTTTTTAATTCCCTTTGTAGGATTAAAATTAGGCAAGCACCATTTTGATTTTCATGTCGAAAAAAGCTTTATAGAAAGTTTTGGTTACGACGATTTTGATGAAATTTCAGTTAACGTTGATTTAGAGCTCGATAAAAAAGCAACTCATTTAGAATTGCTTTTCTCTCACTCCGGAACTGTAACGTTGCCTTGCGACGTAACCAACGAAGTTTTTGATTTGCCTATTTCTGGCCAATTAAAACTAATAGTAAAGTTTGGAGAAGAATTTAACGACGACAACGAAGAATTACTCATATTGCCTTTTGCCGAATTTCAGGTAGATATCAAGCAATATGTATATGAAATGATAGTGCTATCTATCCCCGTAAAACGCATCCATCCCGATGTTGTAGTTGATGAGGAAGATGAACTTGATTTTCTAGACGATGAAGATTTTGAACTTTTTGATTCAATCAATGATGAAGATGATTTGGATGAAGATGAAGAAGAAAACGAATCGGAAAAACAAGAATCAGAGACACAAAATGATACGATTGACCCACGTTGGGAAAAATTAAAACAACTATTAACAGATAAATAATATTGTAAGATGGCACATCCTAAAAGAAAAACCTCGAAAACAAGAAGAGATAAAAGAAGAACGCACTACAAAGCTGCAGTTCCTACAATCGCTACATGTCCTGTAACTGGTGAAGCGCATTTATACCACAGAGCTTACTGGCATGAAGGAAAAATGTACTACAGAGGTCAAGTTGTTATTGACAAAACTGCTGTTGAAGCATAATCTTGATTGGTGAAAAATAGAGAAAACTCTCACTCTGTGAGAGTTTTTTTTGTTAAAAAATCATCTTTTATAAATTTAAGTCGCCATTTGCGATTTTTTTTGTAATTTCCAACGCTCTTTTAAAACACGTTTTTAAAAGAAAAATTTGCAGATTTATGAGTAAAATTACAGCCGCTATTACAGCAGTAGGTTCTTACGTACCCAGCTTTGTTCTATCTAATGATGTATTAGAAACAATGGTAGATACTAATGACGAGTGGATTACGAGTAGAACAGGTATTAAAGAACGCAGAATATTAAAGGAAGAAGAAGGTAAAGGAACTTCGTTTTTAGCTATTCAAGCAGCTAAAAACTTAATCGAGAAAACAAATCTTGATCCTAAAGAAATAGATTTAGTAATCATGGCAACTGCAACACCAGATATGTTAGTAGCATCTACGGGTGTTTACGTAGCATCACAAATTGGTGCAACAAATGCCTTTGCTTACGATTTACAAGCAGCATGTTCAAGTTTCTTATTCGGACTTTCAACTGCTGCCGCATATATTGAATCAGGACGATACAAAAAAGTACTATTAATTGGTGCCGATAAAATGTCGTCTATTATTGATTATACAGACCGTGCAACTTGTATTATTTTTGGTGATGGCGCTGGAGCAGCTTTGCTAGAACCAAATACTGAAGGTTTAGGTTTACAAGATGAATATTTAAGAAGCGATGGCATTGGCCGTGACTTTTTAAAAATCGATGCGGGTGGTTCTATCTTACCTCCAACCGCAGAAACAGTTGCTAATAAACAACATTACGTGTTTCAAGACGGAAAAACAGTATTTAAATATGCAGTTTCTGGAATGGCAGATGTTAGTGAAAAAATTATGGAGCGTAATCATTTAACTCATGATGATGTGAATTGGTTGGTAGCTCATCAAGCTAACAAACGTATTATTGATGCAACTGCAAATAGAATGGGTGTTGCAGAAGATAAAGTATTAGTTAATATTCATAAATATGGCAATACAACATCAGCAACCTTACCTTTGTTATTAGCAGATTTTGAACATCTGTTTAAAAAAGGAGATAACATTATTTTTGCTGCTTTTGGTGGCGGATTTACATGGGGATCTATTTACTTAAAATGGGCTTATACTAAACAAGAATAACAAGCAATAAATACACAGACTATGGATATTAAAGAAATTCAAAATTTAATTAAGTTTGTAGCAAAATCAGGAGCTACTGAAGTTAAATTGGAAATGGATGATTTTAAAATCACTATTAAAACAACGCCAGAAGGAGCTGAAACCACGTATATTCAACAAATGCCAATGACTACGGCTATGCCAATGATGGCACAACCAACAGCTACGCAACCAGAACATGTGGTTGCAGAAGTTGCTCCAGCGGCAAATGAAAATGCTAATTTAATAGTTGTTAAATCACCAATGATTGGTACTTTTTACCGTAAACCATCACCAGACAAACCTTCATTTGCTGAAGTTGGGTCAACAATTAAAGCAGGTGACGTTTTATGTGTAATTGAAGCAATGAAATTATTCAACGAAATTGAATCTGAAGTTTCTGGGAAAATCGTTAAAGTTTTAATTGACGATGCATCTCCAGTAGAATTTGATCAACCATTATTCTTAGTTGATCCGTCTTAATTAGAAAATTGAACAGTTTTCAATTAAAAAAATTACAGATTGTTTAATTTTCACATCAATTACAATGTTTAAAAAAATATTAATCGCTAATAGAGGTGAGATTGCTTTACGTGTAATTCGTACTTGTAAAGAAATGGGTATTAAAACAGTTGCAGTTTATTCTACAGCTGATGCCGATTCTTTACACGTAAAATTCGCAGACGAAGCTGTTTGTATTGGTCCAGCACCAAGCAACCAATCTTACCTAAAAATGGCAAATATAATTGCAGCTGCAGAAATTACAAATGCAGATGCCATTCACCCAGGTTACGGATTCTTATCTGAAAATGCTAAATTCTCTGAACTTTGTGCTAAACACGGTATTAAGTTTATTGGTGCATCTCCAGAAATGATTGAAAAAATGGGAGATAAAGCAACTGCTAAAGAAACCATGAAAGCAGCTGGTGTACCAACTGTTCCTGGATCCGATGGGTTGTTAGAATCTTTAGAACATGCAAAAGTTGTTGCCGAAGAAATTGGGTATCCTGTTATGATGAAAGCTACCGCAGGTGGTGGAGGTAAAGGGATGCGTGAAATTTATAAAGCAGAAGATTTAGAAAGAGCATGGGAAAGTGCACGCCAAGAAGCGTCAGCAGCATTCGGAAATAACGGTATGTACATGGAAAAACTTATTGTTGATCCACGTCACATCGAAATTCAAGTTGTTGGAGATGCGTTTGGTAAAGCTTGTCACCTTTCTGAACGTGATTGTTCTATTCAACGCCGTCACCAAAAATTAACTGAAGAAACGCCGTCACCATTTATGACTGATGATTTGCGTTTACGTATGGGTGAAGCTGCGGTTAAAGCTGCAGAATACATTAAATACGAAGGTGCTGGAACGATTGAGTTTTTAGTAGATAAAGATAGAAACTTCTACTTTATGGAAATGAACACGCGTATTCAGGTAGAACACCCAATTACAGAGCAAGTAATTGATTACGATTTAATTCGTGAACAAATTTTAGTTGCTGCTGGTGTGCCAATTTCTGGTAAAAACTATTTACCAAAATTACATGCTATTGAATGTCGTATTAATGCAGAAGATCCTTTTAACGATTTTAGACCATCTCCGGGTAGAATTACAGAATTACATGCTCCAGGTGGGCACGGAGTACGTTTAGATACGCACGTTTATGCAGGATATACCATTCCTTCAAACTACGATTCAATGATCGCTAAGTTAATTACTACAGCTCAAACTAGAGAAGAAGCTATTGCAAAAATGCGTCGTGCTTTAGATGAGTTCTATATTGCAGGAGTTAAAACTACAATTCCTTTTCATAGACAATTAATGGACGATCCAAACTATATTTTAGGTAATTATACTACCGCTTTTATGGAAACATTTACCATGAAAGAAGATTAAAAAAAAGGTGTTGTTTACAACACCTTTTTTTTGTGTAAAAAACACACGTATTACTGTGTATAAATTATACATTTTATTTTTGATTTTTTTAACAAAGTTAATAAACATTGACTATAAAAAGTTTGGCACGGTTATTACATAGTAATTAGTAGTTATAGTTATTATTATTACATTTTTATATAAAAAGTTAACAGTTACTTTGATAAGTAATCGTTTGGTATTTATAGTGGGAAAAAAAAGAGACTTTTTAAGTCTCTTTTTTTATTTTATATAACTTTAATTAACCTAAAATTCTTTGTACTTTTATGGTAGCACTATAAATAAAAAAAATATGCATAAGATTCTAGTTATAGAAGATGATTTGATGTTTGGACGTATGTTACAAAACTTTTTAATCCGCAACGGATACGATGTGCATTCGGCTCAAAGCAAATCTACCGCATTAACTTTTTTAGAATCAAATAAAGTAGATTTGATTTTATCAGATTTACGATTACCCGACGTTACCGGCTTAGAATTATTGAGTGAATTTACCGAGCAATTTGCCGTACCTATTGTTATGATGACCAGCTATGCCGATATTTCTACAGCTGTTGAGGCAATGAAAATTGGCGCATCCGATTATGTTACAAAACCGTTGCAACCGGATGAAGTTTTGGCCATTATTAAAAATCATTTAGAGAAAAAAATAAAACAACTTCTGCTAAACCAAAAGATCTTCCTGTTGAACCTGTAGAACAAGTTGAATTTATAGAAGGAAGTTCTGAAGCTTCTAAACGTTTAAATCAGTACATCAACTTAGTTGGACCTACAGATTTTTCTGTTTTAATAGAAGGGCAAAGCGGAACCGGAAAAGAAGTTTTGGCAAAGCGCATCCATTTAAAATCGAACAGAAAAGATAAAACCTTTTTAGCGGTAGATTGTGGCGCAATTCCGAAAGATTTAGCATCAAGCGAATTTTTTGGTCATAAAAAAGGATCGTTTACCGGAGCTATTACCGATAAAATAGGCTATTTTGAGGCTGCTAATGGCGGAACTATTTTTTTAGATGAAATTGGTAACCTGTCGTACGAACATCAAATACAACTGTTACGTGCTATTCAAGAACGTAAAATAAAACCCGTGGGTGGTAATGTTGATATTGCTGTTGATATCCGAATTATTGCTGCAACTAATGAAAACCTAAAAGAAGCTATTGCTAATGGTGATTTTAGAGAAGATTTATACCACCGTTTAAATGAATTTTCAATTATTTCTCCGAGCTTAAAAGACCGAGCCGATGATATCATTTTATTTGCCGAATTCTTTTTAGATAAAGTTAATACGCAATTAAATAAAAATGTAATTGGCTTTGCACCCGAAGTGATTCAGCTTTTTTACAAATACGATTGGCCAGGTAATTTACGCGAATTGCAAAACGTAATTAAAAAAGCAACTTTATTAGCGCAAGATAATATTATTAAAGTAATTGATTTACCTTTAGAAATTACCAATCAAACGGTTGGTTTAAATATGGGTACAACCGTTGCACCAAAAGTTTCGTACTCGTTAAAAGATAATGAGAAAGAGCAAATTTTACAGGCGTTACGCGAAACGGATAACAATAAAACCAAAGCTGCCGAGCTATTAAATATTACGCGTAAAACGTTGTATAATAAATTAAAAGAATATGGGATAGATTTATAGCTATCCCATTTTTTTTAGTACTTCTTTATAAAAATTATCTATTTCTATTTTAAGCTGCTGAATCAGTTTACCTAATTCTTTGGCTTTATTTTCCTGTTCAATAGTTTTTAGCAAGCTTATAATTTCTTTGTGCTCCATTTGTTTAAAAACAGACGCCATTTTGTGAGACATTGCTTTTATTGCAGCTTTGTCTTTTTTCTGATAAAACATATTTAAATCATCTAAATAAACATCGTTGTTCATTTTAGATTTCTCTAAAAACTCTTTTATCAATTGCTGATCGTTGTTTAAAAATGCTGCAATAGAACTTAAGTTGTAAGCGCTTGGTCTGGCATCAATATGTTTGTTGTTTACAATAAATAAATCGGGCTGATTAAGCAATTTATTTATGGTATCTGTAATTGAATTGATGCTAAAAGGTTTACTTAACAACGCATTAAAACCTGCTTGTTGGTATTTGTTGTTGTCAGCATCGGTATTACCTGTTAATGCAATAACCGGAATATGTTGCGTTGCTGTATTGTTTTTAATTTGTGCAACCAAATCAAACCCTGTTTGTTCGGGCATTTGTATGTCTGTAAAAATAAAGTCTGGGTTTACAACTTTTACTTCGTTTATTAGTTGCGCCACCGAATTGTAATCGTAAACTTCAATTCCTTCGCGCATCAATATTTCTTTAAGCAACGTAATAATTTGTTCGTCGTCATCTACAATCATGGCTTTTAAGGCCTTTTTTGTGGCTTCTAGCTTAATTTCTTTTTCGCTTTGTTTTACAATCTCGGTTATGCCGTTGTAACCAATATAAACGGTAAAACAGCTTCCTGAGCCGTATTCACTTTCTAAAGAAATAGAACCACCTAAAATTTTAGCAATTTTTGCCGAAATGGTTAAACCTAAGCCCGTACCGCCAAAACGTTTTTCTATGGTGCTATCTGCCTGGGTAAATTCTTTAAATACAGCATCTAAGTTTTCACTTTTAATACCAATTCCGGTATCTTTTACATAAAAACTTACCAATTCGTTGCTTTCAATTTTACTGCCAATGGTTATAGAACCTTCGCTGGTAAATTTAAAAGCATTACCAATTAAGTTGGTTACAATTTGACGCACACGATACGGATCTGTAGTAATGTTATATTCCAATTCTTCTTCCAAATCATAAATAAGCTGAATGGGTTTGTTGGGATATATGGATTGAATGTTTTGTGCAGTATCAATTAACAATTGATTTAAGCTGAAAGGTGATTTTTCGAGCTTAATTTTTCCGGCTTCAATTAACGTTAACGCCGCCAAATCGTTTGCTAAATTGTTTAAATATTCTGACGATTTGATGATGTTAGAAATGTAATACGATTGTTTTTCGTTTAAATCGGTTTTTGCTAATATTTCTCCATAACCGCTAATGGCTGCAATGGGCGATTTTAAATCGTGCGAAACGGTAGATATAAGTTGCTCACGGCCTTTTAATAAATAGTTGGATTTATCGTTCGCAACTTCTAATTCTTGTTTATAACGCTGTGATTTAATAAAATCGATAATATTAAGCACCATAAAAACAATGGTAGTAATAAATGCAATTAAGGCAAAAATAGATATTTGGGTGTTTAACGTTTTATAACGCTTTTCTTTAATTTGTTGTTCGCTATCGCTTTGTTTAATAATTGCTTTTTCTACAGTCGAAAAAATTACTTGAATTTTTTCTGAAATATCTTTTTCGTTTTTCAGTAATTTTTTTTTCTTCTTCTTCGTATTGTGCCCTTTTTTGTTCGTTCGCAACTTTTACCTGGTTTAATAAGTTTTTAGAACTTACTAAAATAGAATCCATTTGGCGCTGGCTAATGGTATTGGTGCTATCGTCTGGAATATTTTTGTTTAAATAACCTACAAAATCGTTAATTACATTTTTTTCGTAATTACCTAATTTTTCGGGTTCCTTAACAAAATCTTCAATTTTAAGCTTTCGGTATTGTTCTTCTAATTGTTGTAAGTTGGTAATGGCAAAATTAACATCTTGCTCCATTACTTGTTTTTCGCGCAGTTGTTGCAGCGAAACAACATTGGCTAATTTTTGGTCGAGTAAGCTAATTACAACATCAAGTAAATTAACTTCTTTAAACTGATCGAGTTCTTTTTTAGTTTCGTTAATATCTACAATTAACGTATCTATTTTGGCTTGTAAAAAAACTAAATCTTGTTCGTTGGTTGAGTAAACAGTGTTACGCGCATAGCGTTCTACCGTAACAATTTTGTGTTGTAACGTGCTTAAGGTTGTAAGCTTAGATTCTTCAATAACCGATTCAGAATCGATTTTAAAAAACAAAGCATTTTCAGAAAATATTTTAATACCGGCAAAGGTTATTATGGCCAAAATAACTAAATAACCCGAAATAATTTTAAACGGTATGTAACGTAAAGGTTGCTTACTCATATTACGAATTTACAAATAAAAAAAGCACCCAAAAAATTGGATGCTTTTTTTATTAGAATTTTAATTTTTTTGCTAAACCTGCCGGAACTGCTTTTTTGTTAACCATAATAGCAGTGGTTTTGTATTTTACATATTCTTTAGTCATGTACATATAACCTTTATAATCGTTTGTTGTACCCCAAGAATTTTTTATAATGTAATATTCTTTTCCGTTCTGATCTTTAGCTAAACCAACAATGTGCATGCCGTGATCATCTTGCGTGCTGTAGTTATCAAATGCAATTTGACGCATATCTTCAGTAACAACCGCTTCTTCTTTTGGACCATTAAAAAGTTCTGCTTTTTCTTGAACGGTCATTTCGTCAAAATCTTTATTCGGAACAAAAGCAACGCCATTTTTCCAGCTAAAATATTTTTCAGAAACATCACCTGCCCATGCTACGGTGTAACCATTTTTTAAAGCATTATCAATTGTTTCTGTTAACTCGTTAATTTTTACGTTATAAACCTGATCAAAAGCCCAGTTGTCTGGTACTAATAAAACAAATTTAGAATAGTAAGGATATTCTTTAAACGATGAAAGTTCTACATAATCATCTGGATTAACCCCAACAACTTCTTTAGCAAAAGTTTCTGGCGTATAATTTTTACCGTTCCAAGTAAAGTTTGCTGGATATGCACCTAAATACGTATCTAAAACTGCTGCATAAGCTTTATCCCAGTTTGGTGTTAATTTACCGTTTGGATTTTTTACAATAGTTTCTAACATACCGTCTAAAACCGCCGACATTTCTGCAAATTTGTTTTTGTCGGTTCCGTAATTTAAACCTGTATAAACAGATTGTGGTACAGCACCATATTTGCGGTACATATTAATTACATCGTGAAACTGACCGCCTTCGCCCAATGCAACAGCACCGTGCATGCGTACGTACATACGTGCTTTTTCTAAATATGCGTTACGAGCTGAGAAAATTTGAGATAATTCTACCGGTTTTTTACCGTTACGCATCATTTCTGATTCTAAAAATGAATTGGCAGAATAAGACCAACAAGTTCCTGATGAACCTTGGTTTTTTACCGGTGTGTTTTCAATATTAATTACTTCTGTAAAAGTAAATGAATCCTTGCTTTTTTCACTAGCGTTTAATTTTAAAGAATTTACTAGGTTGTCTTGCGCAAAACCTGAAGTAAATGCTCCAAAAAATAATACTGCAGCTATGAAAAATGGTTTAATATTTAATTTCATAATGTAGGAATAAATTTTTCGAAACGTAAATGTATAACTATTTATATAAAATGCAAAAACTCGATGAAAGTCATCGAGTTTTTTGAGTTTTATAAAGTTTCTTTCAACCATTTAAAAAATTCGGTTTGCCAGATAATAGCATTTTGCGGTTTAACTACCCAGTGATTTTCGTCTGGTAAAAATACAAAACGAGATTTTATGCCTTGAAGCTGAGCTGCTTGAAAAGCTTCTTGCCCTTGTCCGATTGGCACTCTAAAATCGATACCACCATGGAAAATTAAGATTGGCGTGTTCCAGTTACCTACTAAATTTTTAGGATTAAACTGCGCGTATGTTTTTTGTGCCGCTGCATTATTTTTATCCCAATAAGCCCCACCAGCATCCCAGTTTGTAAAGAAAACTTCTTCTGTTGTGCCATACATTGATTCTAGGTTAAAAACACCACAGTGCGAAATAAATGTTTTAAAACGGTTGTTGTGAATTCCTGCTAAGTAATAAACAGAATAACCACCGTAGCTTGCACCAATTGCACCTAAACGATCTTTATCTACATACGGTTCTTTAGCCATTTCATCAATTGCTGTTAGGTAATCGTCCATTACTTGTCCGCCCCAATCTTTAGAAATTGCTTCGTTCCATTCAACACCGTGCCCTGGCATACCGCGGCGGTTTGGTGCTACAACAATATATCCTTCAGAAGCCATTAATTGTAGGTTCCATCTAAATGAATAAAAGTTGGTTAATGCAGATTGTGGTCCGCCTTGGCAATATAGTAAGGTTGGGTATTTTTTGTTTTTGTCAAAATTTGGAGGGAAAATTACGTGAACCAACATTTCTTTTCCGTCGGTAGTTTTAAACCATTTTGTTTCGGTTGTTACCGGTGTAATTTTGCTGTATTCTTTATTGTTAACCTTCGTAATTTGATTCCATTTTTTAGATTTTAAGTTGTAGCTAAAAATCTCGGTTGCGTGGTTAAAATCGTTACGTGTTACCAAAACTTCGTTTCCTTCAACACCAACAATTCCGGTAACATCAAAGTTTCCGTTTGTTAGTTGTTGTACGGTTGGCGCTATGCGTTTTAAACCAGGAAAGTTAACTTCGAATAACTGAATAGAACCTTTAATTGGTGCTGTAAAGTAAACTTTATTTCCGTCAGCGCTCCATTTAAAGCTGTTTACTGTTCCGTCCCAGTTGGCAGTTAAATTCATGTCCATGCCGTTGTAGCGAACAATAATATCATTTTTATCTGCTTCGTACCCGTCACGTTTCATTTGCAACCACGTTAAGTTTCCTTGCGGAGAAAAAACAGGATTAGTATCGTAACCAGGGTTATTTGGCGTTAAATTTTTAGTTTGTTTAGTTTCTAGGTTGTACTCGTATAAATCGGTATTGGTGCTTGTTGCATATTCAGTCCCGAATTTCTTTTTAGAAACGTAAACAACCGATTTAAAATCGGGTGACCAAACATAATCTTCAGATCCGCCAAAAGGTTTTTGTGGTGAATCATACGGTTCTCCTGTCATAATATCAAGCGATTCTCCGTTTGGTTTTTCAATAAATACGTGATTGAATTCGCCTGTGTTGTATGAATCCCAATGTTTGTAATCTAACGCATCAAAAATATAAGCGTTTGATTGGCTTAATTCTGGATACGCATCTTTACCTAAAACTTTATTAATTAAAACCGATTTATGCGTAAGTACATCGCCATTTGGTGCTTTGTAAGGATCTGCAATTAAAGCTGCATAGTCAGAAATTTCTTTAGGAGTTCCGCCTTTTACAGGAATAATATACGTTTGCGAATTGATTTTGTTTTCGGCCACGTTTGGTGTGCCTACACGGTAAATTAAATTTTTACCATCTTTAGTAATTCCGATTGGTGAAACACGTCCTAATTGCCATAAAAGCTCGGGCGTCATCACTTCTTGTGCTGTTAGGTTTAGCCCCATTAAGCTTAAAGTGAGTATTAAAATTTTTTTCATCGTTAGTTAAATATGTGATTTGTGTAAAGTTATAAAAATTATGCTAGTAAATGATATCTCTTGCTGTTAGATTGTTTTTTTGGTTGTTTAAGTGTTTGTAAAGGTTATTTGTTTGGCTTTTAAATAACTTCTGTTAAATATTTGTGTATATTCATTTTCTATAATTTATAAATAAAAGCATGAAGAATTTTTTATTGATTTTATCTATCATTTTTTTAGTAGTTTCTTGTAATAAAAAAAATGAAGAATTAGACTATTTAGTAACTTCTTTACTCCCATATCCTGAAAATTCAGATTTAAAAATTAAAAAGATTTATCCAGAATATGACATAAATGATTATACAATTTTAGAAACTGATATAGAAAATTCACCTTTATATTTTGGTACGACCAAAGAAGGAGGGAATACGATTTTTTGGATGAAATTCGGAAACAAATATTCTTTATTTGGAATGGCTAAGGATTCTGTTTTAAATGTTTATAAAGATACTATTGTGATGGATTGGGATAACAAAACAAAAAAAATTGTATACGAAGCAATCTATAATCCAACATTAAAAACACTTAGTTATAACTGGTTAGACAAAAACAACAAAAAGGTTCCTAAAGCTCAAATTATTGATATTGATTTGCCTTTGGCTGTTGGTAAAACCTTTCCTGATATTGAGGTTGAACAATTAAATGGAGAAAAACTAGCTTTTGCTGATTTAAAAGGTAAAGTTCTTTTAATTAATTGGTGGCATACCCGTTGTGGTGGTTGTTTAGTCGAAATAGCTGGTTTAAATAAATTGAAAAACAAATATAAAGACAACCCCAATATTGAATTTGTTGCAATATCTATCGATAAAAAAGATGACTTAGTCGCTTTTTTACAAAAAAATAAATTTAACTATACACAAACTTTAGTATCTAGAGATCTTGAACAAACGTTCGGTAACGGATATCCTGTTAATATTGTGGTTTCATCTGATGGGATAATACAGGCAAATATGACAGGAGGGAGTGAAGATACCTACCTTAAAGTGGAAGAAAAGCTTCTTTCGGTATTAAAATGATTCTTTAGATTAATTTTTTAACGTATTTTATATTTATAGTGTAGATGAAAAACATTTTTTTATCAGTTTTTATATTATTCATGTTGTTCTCTTGTAGCAAAAGTTCTAATACATTTAAAATAGAAGGAGTTCTTAAAAATGTAGCTGATGATAATATAATATATGCTGTTGTTGATGAAGTAATTGTAGATTCATCTATTATTAGTAATGGAAAATTTTCGATATCCGGTGAAACGGTTATGCCCCAAAATGTTTGGCTTATTTTAAATGATTATGATGATTATGCATCTATATGGGTTGATAATAAATCGACTACATATTTTGAAGCTGAACCAGGAAATTTTAGATATGCAAATATTAAAGGCAGTCAAATTCAATCAGAATATGAAATATTATTAGAACATTTAAGAAAGCCTTATGAAGATTGGGATCAGATTAGTAGTTTATTTAATGAAACCTTGTCTGAAGAAGAGCTGAATGAATATAAAAAAATGGAAGCTGAAAATGATGAACAAGTATATAAAGCTTGTTTGAGTTTTATAACCAAATATCCTGACTCATTTATTAGCAGCCATATTATTAATGGCTATTCTACTACATGGGGAATTAAAAAAACAACCAGTGCATTTAATCTCTTAACAAAATATAATAGAAATTCTCATAACGGAAAAAAGGTTGCCAAATTTTTAGAATTAAATCAAAGTTTTAATTTAGGTGATAAATACGTTGATTTTGAAATGAACAATATAAATAATCAGAAAATAAAGTTATCTGATGTTCATAAAAAAATTACGTTATTAGAATTTTGGGCTTCAAATTGTGAACCTTGTCGTATAGAAAATCCAAATTTAGTTGAGGTTTATAAAAAGTTTCAAAAAAAAGGATTTAATATTTTAGGCGTTTCACTTGATAAAAATGTGACGAACTGGAAAAAGCAATTAACAAAGATGGGTTATTATGGGAGCAAGTATGCGATTTTGATGCCCGCAATGATGCCGTCCTTATATATGGCGTTGTTGGAATTCCTACAAACTTTTTAATCGATGAAAAAGGAATTATAATTGCTAAGGATGTTAAAGGAAAAGAATTAGAAAAAATGCTAGTCACATTATTATAATATAATCAATCTAGCTTTTTAATCAGAATATTTTATTCTTTTTTTATGATTTTTTAGTTCAATTTTTAATAAAAAATAAGTATTTTCACGGTTTCCAAAGTAAGGTTAAGCCATAACGTATAAAATAACCCCAACTAACGAAAAAACTGAAATTTATAAAATACATTTAAATGTCTGATTTTCATATTGCTGATTTAATTAACCCCGAGTTTTATATTAACTTAGAAATTGGTGGCGTTCCGATAGGAATTTATGTAGTACTTTTCATCATTTTTGCAGAAACCGGATTATTCGCGGGTTTCTTTTTGCCTGGTGATAGCTTACTTTTTCTTTCAGGAATTTATTCGACCGAATTATTAAACACCATTTATGTAATTGAAACAGACAGCCCAGCGCTAACCGATTTTTTAAATGTTACCTGCGTGGCAAGTTTAGTTGCTTTGGCCGGTATTTTAGGAAATACCTTTGGCTATTGGTTCGGAAAAAAATCAGGAACATATTTATATACCAAAGAAGATACGTTTTGGTTTAAGAAAAAGTATTTAATAGAATCTAAAGTTTTTTACGACAAACACGGTGGGCGTGCCATTGTAATTGCGCGTTTTTTACCAATTATCAGAACCTTTGCTCCAATTATTGCCGGAATTGTAAAAATGGAACGCAAACGTTTTATGTTTTACAACATTATTAGCTCAATTTTATGGGCATTCACCTTAATTTTTGCCGGACATTATTTAAACGAAATTTTTAAATCTCAGTTTGATATCAACTTAAAAGATTTTATTGAAGTAATTATTATCATCATTGTAATTATAACAACTGTACCTTTTGTGGTAAATTACTTTAAGCGTAAAAAAGAAATTAAAAACGAAGAACAAAATAAAGAATAAAAAAAATCGATCCACCGGATCGATTTTTTGTTTTTTAATCTAAAATTGCTATAAATTTGGACCATATTTTACACATTCATGAAAGCACTTTTAAAGCGCAAAAACAAAGCAAATAAGCAACCTAAAACATTTTTTCAGCGTGTAAAAAGCTGGGTTGTTTTTTGCATCAAATGGTTTTTTATCCTAAGCATTGCTTCGGTTATTTTCTTCCGGTTTGTTCCGGTTCCTTTTACACCATTAATGGTAAGCCGAGCTATTGATAATGTTTTAGCAGGCGAAAAAATTGTTTGGAGCCACGATTGGGTTCCTTTATCCGAAATTTCTCCCAACCTTCAATTAGCTGTAATTGCCAGCGAAGATAATTTGTTTTTATCCCACAACGGATTCGATTTTAAAGCAATCGAAAAAGCGATTGAAACCAATAAAAAAGGCAAACGCATTGTTGGTGGTAGCACCATTAGCCAACAAACCGCAAAAAATGTTTTTTTGTGGCAAGGGCGTAGCTTTATCCGTAAAGGATTTGAAGTTTATTTTACCGCTTTAATCGAAATTTTCTGGAGTAAAGAACGTATTATGGAAGTTTACCTAAATTCTATAGAAATGGGTAATGGCGTTTATGGCGCTCAAGCTGCTGCCAAGCATTGGTACGGCAAACCAGCAAGTAAATTAACCAAGTACGAAGCGGCAGGCATAGCAGCTATTTTGCCTAATCCGCGTAAATTTAAAGCCAGCAATTCATCTTCTTACATCAATCGTCGTAAAGATAAAATTGTTCGTTTAATGGGCTATGTTGGGCCGCTAAAATATTAATGTAACAAAACGCGTTTTCTGCCTACTAATACAATAAAAACATGAAAGCGCACGAAGTTGATTATATTATTTATGGGGATGAAATGCAATACGTTGAAATTGAATTAGATCCTCGTGAAATTGTATTTGCAGAACCCGGTGGTTTTATGATGATGGACGATGGCATTAAAATGCAAACCATTTTTGGCGATGGATCAAGTCAAGATTCAGGCATTTTTGGTAAAATTCTTTCAGCAGGTAAACGAATGATAACCGGCGAAAGCATGTTTATGACCGCATTCGAAAACAATACTCACAACAAGCGCAAAGTTGCTTTTGCATCTCCATATCCAGGTAAAATAATTCCGATTGATTTAAATGAGTTTGGCGGCAAGTTTATTTGCCAAAAAGATGCTTTTTTATGTGCCGCTAAAGGCGTTTCTATTGGTATTGAATTTAATAAAAAAATTGGCACTGGGCTTTTTGGTGGCGAAGGTTTTATTATGCAAAAGTTAGAAGGCGATGGTAAAGCATTTATTCATGCTGGCGGAACTTTAGCTCGTAAAGAACTTAAAGCTGGAGAAGTTTTAAAAATTGATACCGGATGTTTGGTTGGTTTTACCAAAAACATTTCGTATAACATTCAGTTTATTGGTGGAATCAAAAATTCTATTTTTGGTGGAGAAGGATTGTTTTTTGCAACCTTAACCGGCCCCGGAACAGCTTACGTACAATCGTTACCATTTAGCCGTTTGGCCGATCGTATTCTTGCTAATGCACCAAGTGCTGGAGGTAAAAGTACGGGTGAAGGAAGCGTTTTGGGCGGATTAGGCAGATTGCTAGACGGGGATAAATAATTTTTGTATATTTATTCCAAATAAAGCCAATCGCTATTTATGAAAGTTAAAAGCAAACGCGATCCGTATATTGTATTTATCATTCTCGGATTTATAGTTTTTTTTGCCTCGGTTGTAATTTCCGAAATAAAAATTAAAGGCTGGAATACCACCATGTTTATCGATATAGTTATTTTGGTAATCATGCTGGCTTTTTTGGTATGTTGTTATTTTATAACATACACCGTAACTCCAAAATTTATTAGCTATCGCATTGCTTTTTTTTACGAAGAAATTCCTTTAAATAGCATCCGAAGCATTGAAATTGGTACAACCATGTGGGCAGGTTTTAAACCGGCATTTGCACGCAAAGGTTTAATTATTCGTTATAATACGTACGATGAGGTTTATATTAGCCGCGTAAACAAGCGTTATTTTTAGAACAAATAAAAAAATACAAACCCGATGTGTATTTTATAGATAAAAGAAAAAAAGGCGAGCAGTAGCTCGCCTTTTTTATATTATTTTATGTTTGTTATATAAAGGTTTAGAAATAAACCAATAAAATGCCAAGGTTGTTAATATAAGTACCGCTCCGCTTATAAAAATAGCATGATAACCAAAGGCATGAGCTACTTTACCAGAAACTACCATGCCGATACCAATTCCTAAATCATAAAAAGTAAAGAATGTAGAATTTGCTGTTCCTCGTTTTTCAGGTTTGGCCAAGTTTATAAATAAGTTTTGAAAAATTGGGCTTAAAACCCCATAACTTAAACCTATAAAAAAAGCGGAAATGAAAAAGATGTTTTTTGATGTAGCAAAGCCAAAAGCAAATAAGCTTATAGCTAATAATATTAAGGAAAAGGCCATTAATTTATGCATATGCCCTCGGTCTAATAATTTACCAGCAAATAAGCGAGATAATGTCATGCCAACTGCCATAAATAAAAAGAACCAACCGGTATTTTCAACCTGCAATTGTTTGCCGTACAAGGCAGCAAACGCATAAAAAGAACCGTAGCACATTGCAATTCCAAGCAAGTTAATACCAACCGGAATAGCTTTTAATAAAATAAAGCGATCTAAAGAAATAGGAGCCTTTTCAGGATCTGGTTCACGGTGTGGTACTTTTATAAACCAAGCTAACACTAAAGAAAGGAATCCAAAAAACGTTGCGGCATAAAAATTTACTTCTACCGGATAATATTCATACATCAGTAAACCCAACATGGGGCCAATTGCCATAGATAAGGTTGAGGTTAGTCCGTAATAACCAATTCCTTCGCCACGCTTTTCAGACGGAATAATATCAATGGTTAAGGTGCTATTTGCTGTAGTAGTTGTGCTCCAAGTAAACCCCTGAAGTACACGAATTAAAACTAAAATAAATAAGGTACTTGCAACCATATAACCGTAAAATAAAACGGTAAAAAGTATTAACGAGTAAATTAATATTTTTTTTCTAGGAAACGTATCTACCAAATACCCCGAAAACGGACGTAATACCAAGGCGGCAATAATATAGCTTGCTAAAATTAAACCAGTTTCCTCATCATTAGTTCCAAATTCGGTGCTTACAAAAAACGGCATTACCGAACCAACTAAGTAAAAAGCAAAAGCAATTAAAAAGCTAGAAGAACAACTTAAAATAAAGTTAGCTGTCCAAAGTTTTGGTGGGGTCATAGTTTTAAATAGAAGAAAAGTTTCTAATCAATATTAGAAACTTTTCTGTAAAATTTATTATAATAAATTGTTTGCAACTAAATATTCAGCAATCTGAATGGTATTGGTTGATGCACCCTTACGAAGGTTATCGGCAACAATCCAAAGGTTTAACGTTTTAGGTTGGCTGTCATCTCTGCGAATACGGCCAACAAAAACATCATTTTTTCCTTCTGCATCCAATGGCATCGGATATTCAAATTCCTTAATGTTATCTTTTACGGTTACGCCCGGTGTGTTTTCTAAAATAGTACGAACTTCGTTTAAATCAAAATCGGTATTAAATTCTACATTTACCGCTTCAGAATGCCCGCCAACAACCGGAATACGAACAGCAGTTGCTGTTACAGCAATAGTTGCATCGTTTAATATTTTTTGTGTTTCGCGTACCAATTTCATTTCTTCCTTGGTATAACCATTATCTTCAAAGACATCACATTGTGGAATTGCATTGCGGTGAATTTGGTAGTTGTACGCGCGTTCTCCTTCAATACCTTGGTATTCGTTTTCTAATTGTTGCACCGCTTTTACTCCTGTTCCGGTAATTGATTGGTAGGTAGAAACAACCAAACGTTTAATACCGTATTTTTTATGTAACGGAGCTAAAGCCATAACCAATTGAATGGTTGAGCAATTTGGATTGGCAATAATTTTATCTGATGTAGTTAATGCATCTGCATTAATTTCTGGAACAATTAATTTTTTGCTTGTATCCATACGCCATGCTGATGAATTATCAATAACGGTAATACCAGCTTCAGCAAATTTCGGAGCCCATTCTAACGAGGTAGTTCCACCAGCCGAAAATAAGGCAACATCAGGTTTCATTTCAACCGCTGTTTGTAATCCTACAACTTTGTACTTCTTTTCCTTAAACGTAACTTCCTTACCAACAGAACGTTCTGAGGCAACGGGAATTAATTCGGTTAACGGAAAATTTCTTTCGGCAAGTACTTGCAACATCACTTCGCCCACCATACCAGTGGCACCAACAACGGCTACTTTCATATTAAATTAATGTTTATTTAAAATTATTCTAATTCTATGCAAAAATATACAAATTATAGTGCCGATTACGTACTTTTTTTAAATTTTATATTTTTTTTAAAGGTTTGATTATTAAAGGATTATTTTTATATATCTTATATTTTAGTTCGTATATTTATTATGTATTTATTTTTTTGATAAGCTTGTAAACAGATTCATATTCAAAAGCACATTTATCAGTTTTATATGTAATTTTATCCGTAATTTAGAAGTTAAATTGAGTATCATGGTTGAGAAAATAAATGAAGCTGTAAAATATATTATTGATTGTATTAAAGAAGTTCCTGATTTTGCTATTGTACTCGGTAGTGGTTTAAAAAAATTGGTAGATGAGGTTCAGAATCCAATTGTTATTCCGTATCAAAATATTCCGCATTTTCCGGTAAGCACGGTACAAGGCCATGGTGGTGATTTAATTTTTGGAACCTTAGCCGGGAAAAAAGTTTTAATGATGTCTGGAAGATTTCATTATTACGAAGGATATGATATGCAAACGGTTACTTTTCCAATTCGTGTTTTTGGCGTTTTAGGTATAAAAAATATTATTTTATCTAACGCTTCGGGCGGAGTAAATGATGCCCATAAAGTTGGCGATGTAATGCTTATTACAGACCATATTAATTTTTTACCCGAGCATCCGTTACGCGGTAAAAATATTGATGCTTGGGGACCAAGATTTGTTGATATGTCACAACCTTATGATGCTGAATTTCTAAAAGCTGCCGTTCAGTTTTGTGAACAAAATAAGATAAAAGTACATCAGGGGGTTTATTTGGCACTTTCTGGCCCAACTTTTGAAACGCCTGCCGAATATGGCATGGTTAAAAACTTTGGAGCAGATGCTGTAGGAATGAGCACCGTACCCGAAGTTATTGTTGCCAAACATATGAATTTGCGAGTTTTTGCGTTATCTGTTATAACCGATTTAGGTGGTCCTAATTTGCAAAATCCGGTTTCGCACGATGAGGTATTGCAAGCAGCAGATACGGCCATGCCAAAGGTTATTCAAATTGTGCAACATATTGTTAAAACAAGTTAAAAACGATTTATTCTACTTGTTATATATAATATTTTAACCAATTTGGTAGTTACTAATTTAAATTTAAAAAACTATAAAATGAAAAAAGTTATTTTATTTTCTTTCGTTGCATCTTTTGCTTTATTAAGCTGTAAAAAAAATGATGCTAATGCAAACGCAGAAGAAGTTGTTGTTGAAGAAGTTGTTGCTGTACCAGATGGAAGCAATGCAGAAACTGCATTAGATTGGGCAGGAACTTACACGGCAACTTTGCCATGTGCAGATTGTCCGGGTATTAACGCAACGGTTGTTTTAAATGATGACAACACGTTTGAAGTTACTTACGATTATATTGACAATCCAACAAACAAGTTAGTTGATAAAGGTACATTTACTTGGTTTAATAACGGAAACGCTATTGAAACTACGGGAGATGGAGAAAGAGCTAAATACAAAGTTATCGAAAATGGTTTAGTGCAATTAGATCAAGATGGTAACGAAGTTGTTTCTGACATGAAAGAATTATATGTTTACAAAAAACAAAAATAAAATAAAAAAGAGCCGTAAGGCTCTTTTTTATTTTAGTTAATATCTCGTAAACGGAGTTGTAACGAAACTTTTCCTCTAAATTCATTTTCTTCTACAGAATATACCGCGTTAAACGGTAGCCCCGAATTTATTACGGTTATTTTATCTGCTAAATTAAAACCGATTGCTTTTACGGTTTGAGAATCGCTTTGTTTAAGTAGAACCGAAAGATGTTCTTTAGTTTTACCCATTGGTTGTGCTGGTGCCGCCGCATAAATATTTTCAGTTATAAAAAGCGGATGCATATTTTCTGGACCGAATGGTTCGAATTGTTTTAAAAGACGCAAATTTTTGTCGGTTATTTCATTAAAGTTAATTACTGCATCAATTTCTAATTCAGGTTCTTTCCAATCTTCCTGCATCGTATTTTTTACAACTTCCTCAAAAGCATTTTTAAATGCTTCATATTTATTTTCTTCAATAGTTAATCCGGCAGCATACATGTGCCCGCCAAACTGAATAATATGTTCAGAACAAGCTAATAAAGCATTGTAAACGTCAAAATTTTTAACCGATCGGGCAGAAGCAGCCAATTTATCGCCGCTTTTGGTAAAAACCAAAGTTGGTCTGTAATACGTTTCGGTTAATCGAGAAGCTACAATACCAATAACGCCTTTATGCCAACGTTCATGATAAACCACGGTTGCAGCATTATTTTGCTCCTTGTTTTCTTTAATTTGCAATAAAGCATCTTTTGTTATTTCCTGATCTTTTGTACGGCGCTCTTGGTTGTATTGTTCTATTTCATTTGCTGCAATGCCTGCATCTAACGCATCAAATTTGGTTAATAATTCTACAGCATAAATACCTTGTTTCATTCTTCCGGCAGCATTAATTCTTGGCGCTACGGTAAAAACAATATCTGTTATAGTGTAATAAGCTTTTTGCCCTTTTAAAATAGCTTTGATTCCAGGACGTGGGTTTTTATTAATAACCTGCATGCCGTAATGCGCTAAAATTCTATTTTCGCCAGTTATAGGAACAATATCTGCACCAATGGCGGTTGCTACCAAATCTAAATACGGAATTAAATCTGAAATAGTTAAATTAAAATACGGGGCTAAGGCTTGAATTAGTTTAAAACCAACACCGCAACCACAAAGTTCTTTATACGGATAAGCGCAATCTTTTCGTTTTGGATCTAAAACTGCAACTGCATCTGGAATTTGTTCGCCCGGGCGATGATGATCGCCAATAATAAAATCAATATTTTTACTTTTAGCATACGCAACATGTTCTATTGATTTGATGCCGCAATCTAAAGCAATAATTAAGCTTATTTCGTTATCCGATGCAAAATCAATACCAGTGTACGAAACACCATAACCTTCGGCATAACGATCGGGAATATAGGTGCAAATCTGATCGGAATGGTTTTGTAAAAAAGAGGAAACCAGAGCAACGGCGGTTGTTCCGTCCACATCATAATCTCCAAAAACCATAATGCGTTCGTTATTTTGTAACGCTTTTAAAATACGGTTTACGGCCAAATCCATATCTTTCATTAAATACGGATCGTGCAAGTTTTTTAAATCAGGTCTAAAAAAATCTCGTGCCTTGTCAAATGTATCAATACCACGCTGAATTAGCAAAGTTGCAATAAGTTGGTCAACACCAAGTTGTTGCATTAATGTTTTTGTTTTTTGAGGATCAGCAGCAGGTTTTAATGTCCAACGCATAATTTATAGGGAAAAAAAAGTTAGAACTTAGTTCTAACTTTAATATATTTTTTATTAAGAATTAAAATTGACTTTAATATCAATTTCTGCAAATTGTCTAAACATTTCGAGTACGCCACAATATTTATCGACCGATAAATTTACTGCACGCATTAATTTATCCGAATCCAAGTTTGGACCATAAAAACTAAAATACAACGTTACTTTTTTATACGTTGCCGGATCGGTTTCGGTTAATTCTCCATCAATATCAATCGAGAAGTCATCAACTTCTAACTTCATTTTCGGAATTAAATGTGCAATATCTAAGCCCGCACAACCTGCTAATGCCGAAAGCATTAATGCTTTTGGTCGGTATCCGTTACCTTCGCCACCATTTTCTGGTCCGGCATCTATAAATAGATTACCGCCCGGATTGGTTGATTCGAAACGCATGTTGCCCAACCATTTTGTTTTTACCTGATCAATCTTGCTCATTTGTTTTTTTGTTATTTGGTTTACCACCAACAATTACTACAATTTCACCTTTTGGTGGTTTGGCTTCAAAATGTTTTAAAACCTCGGCTGCAGTTCCGCGAACGGTTTCTTCGTGCAGTTTTGTAATTTCTCTAGAAACCGAAACCGGTCTTTCAGCTCCAAAATACTGAACAAATTCGGCTAAGGTTTTAACCAATTTATGTGGCGAAACATATAAGATCATGGTTCTGGTTTCTTCGGCTAAAAATAAAAAACGCGTTTGACGTCCTTTTTTATCAGGTAAAAAACCTTCGAACACAAATTTATCATTAGGTAAGCCGGAATTTACAAGGGCCGGAACAAAAGCCGTTGCTCCAGGTAAGCAATCAATCGGAATACCATTTTCAACGCAAGCTCGAGAAAGTAAAAAACCCGGATCTGAAATAGCTGGCGTTCCGGCATCGGTAATTAATGCCATCGTTTCGCCGGCTTGAATACGTTTTACTAAACTTTCTACGGTTTGATGTTCGTTGTGCATATGATGCGAAATCATGTGCGTGTTTATTTCAAAATGCTTTAATAGCTTACCGCTATTGCGCGTATCTTCTGCTAAAATTAAATCAACTTCTTTTAAAACCTTTATGGCTCTAAAGGTCATATCATCTAAGTTACCAATTGGGGTTGGTACTAAATATAATTTACTCATTTATGAGAATCTTTTTTGTACTAAGGCCATAAAACGGTCTTCGTATTCTTGTTTGTTTTTCCAATCGTTATAATCGGGTTTTACCATGTTGTCAATAAAATCTAAAGCTTCGCTTAAATTGTTCATGGTATTTAGCTGAGATATTACACGGTTTAAATCTTGATCGCTGTCGTTAAACAAATGTGTTTGAAAAGCAATACGATCGTTTAAGCCCAAAGTTATGGTGTTGTTGTATAAATCGGCAACTAATTTTTCGCCAAAAATATCGGGTTGTTCGGTTTTTGGTGTTTTATTTTTTTCGGTTTTTTTGTCAGCTTTAACAAATTCTAAATCCTGATATCCTTCGCCAAATAAATTTACAAATGAGGTTTGAATGGTATTTTCTTCTTCCAAATCAGCAAATAAGTTATTCGAGAATAAGTTGGTTTCGGTTTGTTGTTTGGTAAGCTTATCTAATAGCGTTGGTTCTTCTGCTTTAAAAAGCGCATTCGAGCTTTCTATTTCTTTTTCCGCTTTAGGTTGTTCTATTACAGATTCTTCAACTTTTATTATTTCTGCTTCCGGCTCAATTTCGGTTTCAGTAACAACAATATCTTGTTTCTCTTCAACAATTGTTTCAATCGCAACAACAGGTTCTGTAATTTTTTCGGCTGAAATTTCAACTTCAATTTCGGTTGCTGTTTCAGCAACAACGTTTGCTATTTCAGGTTGTGTTTCTTCAGCTAAAGCTTCTAAATTATCAGCAATTTCGTTAACCAATTCATCTACAATTACTTCTTTTTCTTCTTCAATAAAAATGTTGTCAATTGCAGCTGCCGATATTTGTTCTGCTTCAACAAATGGCGCTTCATTTTCTACTTCTTGTTCAGTAAACGAGGTAAATGTGGTATTTGAATGCGAGGCAACAGCTTCTTCAATCTCCGATTTAGTTAAGGTTGGTTTTGCCGGCTCAAAATGATCTTCATAAAACTTTAAAATCGATAGCTTTTCATATAAATTTAAAGCTTCTTTTTGTAACTGTGCAATATCTTCACGATTGTGATTTTTTAAAACGCGATGCGCGATGCTAATTAACTCAGCTTCTAATTTCTTCTTCATAACTAGTTAAGATTGATAATAAAACCTCTGAAAATTCACTTCGTTGTGGTACACAAATCTAAGTATAATAATTAGGATTACATTGTTATACGATGGGTTTCCTACCAACAAGTTATTAACATGCTTAAAAATAATTAAATCTTTCGTAATTCGGTGCATAAATAAAAAATCATTTTTTTTGATGCTGTAAATATTTGATAGCTAGTTGGTTGTTTTGTTGTTGTTAACTTTTTGCACGTTTTAAGACAGAACAATTTTATTTTAAATACATTTGCTATAGCAGAAAATTAACCGATTTGTGGTTTAATTTAATACAAAATTTAGAAAAATGTTTTTAGAGAATCCTGTAAATCATAAAGAACAATTTGGATGGATTGAGGTTATTTGTGGCTCCATGTTTTCGGGTAAAACCGAAGAGCTAATTCGTAGATTACGACGTGCTCAGTTTGCAAAACAACGTGTTGAAATTTTTAAACCTGCGGTTGATACGCGCTACAGCGATGAAATGGTAGTTTCGCACAACGACAATCAAATTCGTTCTACCCCAGTACCGTCTGCCGAAACCATTCGTTTACTAGCACAAGGCTGTGATGTGGTTGGGATTGATGAAGCGCAGTTTTTTGATGCCGAAATTGTAGCCGTTTGTAATGATTTGGCTAACAGCGGTATTCGCGTTATTGTTGCAGGTTTAGATATGGATTTTAAAGGCAATCCGTTCGGGCCAATGCCTTACTTAATGGCAACAGCAGAATATGTTACAAAAGTACATGCTGTTTGTACCCGTACCGGAAATTTAGCTAATTATAGTTTTAGAAAAGCGGCCGGCGATCAGCAAGTTTTACTTGGAGAAACTGAGGAATATGAGCCACTAAGCCGAGCTGCATATTACAAAGCAATGCGAAATAATAAATAATAAAAAAAGAGCCAAAAAGGGCTCTTTTTTTGTTTAAAAGCGCAAGTAGTTTTATTTAAATAATATTTTTTATATCTTGAGCCTCTAAACTATACGAAAAATGAAATATCAAACAACTGCACTCGCTATTTTATGTAGTATTACATTAACAGCACAAAAAAAATCAAAAGTGAAATATCCTGTTACGCAAAAGGTTGATCATGTTGATACCTATTTTGGTACACAAGTTCCGGATCCGTACCGTTGGTTAGAAGACGACCGCTCGGTTGGTACAGAAGCTTGGGTAAAAGCAGAAAACGTGGTTACGTACGATTATTTAAGCCAAATTCCGTACCGTGATGCTTTAAAACAACGTTTAGAAAATTTATGGAATTACGAAAAAATTGGCGCGCCTTTTAAACGTGGAGCTTATACGTACTATTATAAAAATAACGGATTACAAAATCAATCGGTTTTATATCAAGTTGATAGTAATGGTAAAGAAACCATTTTTTTAGATCCAAACACATTTTCTAAAGACGGAACAACATCATTAGCATCTGTTTCTTTTTCTGAAGACGGAACTAAAGTTGCTTATTCAATTTCTGAAGGCGGATCTGACTGGAGAAAAGTAATTGTTTTAGATGTAGCTACAAAAAAACAAATAGGTGATACGTTAGTAGATGTAAAGTTTTCAGGAACTTCATGGTATAAAAACGATGGTTTTTACTATTCAAGCTACGACAAACCAACCGGAAGCGAACTTTCTGCTAAAACAGACGAGCATAAATTATATTACCACAAATTAGGTACCGCACAAAAAGATGATAAAGTTATTTTTGGATTAAACGGAAAACGCCGCTATGTGGGTGGTTATGTAACTGAAGACGATAATTATTTAGTTATTACAGCTGCTAATACAACATACGGTAACGAATTATATATTAAAGATTTAAACCAACCTAATGCACCAATTGTTACGGTGGTAGATAATTTTAAAAATTCATCATCAGTAATTTACAGCAAAGATGGTAAATTATATATTGCTACCGATTTTAATGCACCAAACAATCGTATTGTTGTGGTAGACGCAAAAAATCCGAAGCCAGAACATTGGAAAGATTTAATTGCAGAAACTGAAAACGTATTAAGTCCAAGTACTGGAGCAGGTTATTTGTTTGCGCATTATATGAAAGATGCAACATCTGAAATTAAACAATTTGATTTTGACGGAAAATTAGTTCGTACAATCGAGCTACCAGGTGTTGGAACAGCAAGCGGTTTTGGCGGTAGAACTCAAGATGCAGAATTGTACTATTCATTTACCAACTACATTACTCCAGGTACAACATTTAAATTTAATCCTGCAACTGGTGTTTCAGAAGTTTACCAACAACCTAAATTAGATTTTAATCCTGCAGATTACGAATCAAAACAAGTTTTTTATACATCTAAAGACGGAACAAAAGTTCCTATGATTATTTCATACAAAAAGGGAACAAAATTAGATGGTAAAAACCCAACCATGTTGTACGCATACGGAGGTTTTAATATCAGTTTAACACCTTCTTTCTCAATCGCAAATGCTTTATGGTTAGAAAATGGTGGCGTTTACGCTGTTGCAAACTTACGTGGTGGAGGTGAATATGGTAAGAAATGGCACGTAGCTGGTACGCAATTACAAAAGCAAAATGTTTTTGATGATTTTATTGCAGCAGCAGAATATTTAACTGAAAATAAATACACGTCAAAAGATTTCTTATCAATCCGTGGAGGATCTAACGGTGGTTTATTAGTTGGAGCCGTTATGACACAGCGCCCTGATTTATTTAAAGTTGCTTTACCAGCAGTTGGGGTTTTAGATATGTTACGCTATCATACGTTTACAGCTGGAGCAGGTTGGGCGTACGATTATGGTACAAGTGAAGATAGCAAAGAAATGTTTGAATACATTAAAGCATATTCACCAGTACATAATGTAAAACGTGGCGTACAATACCCAGCAACATTAATTACAACAGGAGATCATGACGATCGCGTTGTTCCGGCACACAGCTTTAAGTTTGCTGCCGAACTGCAAGAAAAACAAACAGGTCCAAATCCGGTATTAATCCGAATTGCTGTTAACGGGGCACGGAGCAGGAAAATCTGTAGCAGAAACCATTCAGGAAAATGCAGATATCCAAGCGTTCACCCTATATAATATGGGAGTTAAAAAATTAAATGTTAAGAAATAAATCTAAAAGTCCGTTTTTATTAAAAACGGACTTTTTCTTTTTTGTATTTTTATACAATCAAACGTAAGTTTTAAAATTAAGAATTATGAGTACAAAAGCATATGCAGCATTTGCTGCCACAGAAGATTTAAAACCTCATATCATTGAACGTCGTAATTTAGATGCCTTTGATGTGTTTATTGATATTGATTATTGTGGGGTTTGCCATAGCGATATTCATACCGCACGTGCAGAATGGGGCGTGCCAAATTACCCGGTTGTTCCTGGACACGAAATTATTGGTCGTGTTTTAGAAGTTGGGCCAAACGTTACCAAATTTAAAGTTGGTGATTTAGTTGGAGTAGGTTGTATGGTAGAAAGCTGCCAACATTGCCATTCGTGCGATGAAGGTTTAGAACAATATTGTGAAAACGGATTTACCGGAACTTACAACAGCAAACGCAGTAAATTTGGCGGTGTAACCTACGGCGGATATTCAGAAAACATTGTGGTTAATGAAGATTTTGTTTTAACCATCCCAGAAAATATTGACGTAAAAGCTGCAGCACCATTATTATGTGCTGGTATTACAACTTGGTCGCCTTTACGCCACTGGAATGTTAAAGCTGGTGATAAAGTTGGTGTTATTGGTTTAGGCGGTTTAGGCCATATGGGCGTTAAGTTTGCAAAAGCAATGGGTGCGCATGTTGTAATGATTACAACATCTGCCAAAAAAGGCGAAGATGCAAAGTTATTAGGTGCTGACGAAGTTTTAATTTCTACCGATCCAAAACAAATGGAACAGCACAATTACAGCTTTGACTTTTTATTGAATACCATTCCGGTTAAACACGATTTAAACCCGTATTTAGGATTGTTAAAGTTAGATAAAACCATGTGCATTGTAGGTGCAATTGAACCGATTGATTTGCACGGTGGAATTTTAATTAACAAGCGCCGAAATGTTGCAGGTTCGTTAATTGGAGGAATTAAAGAAACGCAAGAAATGCTTGATTTTTGTGGCAAACACAATATTGTTTCTGAAGTTGAGATGATCGACATTCAAAACATCAACCAAGCGTACGAGCGCATGATTAAATCAGATGTAAAATATCGATTTGTAATCGATATGAAATCTTTAAAATAAAAAGAAGTTAAAAAAGGTTAATACTTATACGATTTTAACCTTTTTTATGTTGTAATACAATGATAGAATTAAAAAACATATCAAAAAAATTCACAGTTAAAAACCAATCCATTGTTGCCTTAAATCAGATTTCTCTGTCTATTAAATCAGGTAAAATATTTGGAATTATTGGTAAATCGGGTGCAGGTAAAAGCACCCTAATTCGTTCTATCAATTTGTTAGAAATTCCCGATTCGGGAGAAGTTGTGGTTAACGGCGTTAATTTATTAAGCGCTTCTCAGGCCGAACTTACGTTACAACGCCGTAAAATGGGCATGATATTTCAGCATTTTAACTTGCTGTCTTCCCGAACAGTGTTCGAAAATGTTGCATTCCCAATCGAATTAATGGGGTTAAGCAAAGCCGAAATAAAACAAAAAGTACATAGCTTATTAGAAATTGTAGGTATTTTAGATAAAGCCGATCAATATCCGTCAAATTTATCTGGCGGACAAAAACAGCGCGTAGCTATTGCACGTGCTTTAGCAAACGATCCGAAGGTTTTATTGTGTGATGAAGCAACAAGCGCTTTAGATCCGTCTACCACAAAAGCAATTTTAAAATTATTGAAAGAAATTAACGAGCGCCTTAAAATTACGATTGTTTTAATTACCCACGAAATGGACGTAATTACCAGCATTTGTGATGAGGTTGCGGTTATGAAACAAGGTGAAGTTGTTGAGCACGGAACGGTTGAAGAAATTTTTACCAATCCTAAACAAGAAATTACCAAAAAGTTTATCAAAAAATCATTAGATATAGATTTGCCAACTTTTTATCAAAAGCAAATTTTACCTGTTGATGCAACATCAAATCGTTTAATTTATAAATTATATTTTTCTAACATTGCCTCATATTCTGCAATTATTCTATCTATGCAAAATAACTTTAATGTAAATACTCAAGTTATTAGTTCTAAAATAGAATATGCTGGTGCTGTAAATTTCGGAACGTTTTTTTTAGAGGTTCAGTTTAACGAAAACAACGAAGCAGCAGTTGCCCATTTTTTAAAATCAAATCATTTTGTAATCGAAAAAGTAGGATATGTCAGAAGCAATAATTAACCTTTTAGTAAAAGGAACGTTGGAAACTATTTTTATGACCTTGGCAGCCGGCTTTTTTGGTTTTGTAATCGGTTTGCCTTTAGGTATTATTTTGTTTTTAACACGTAAAGATCAGTTGTTAGCTAATAAAGCGGTTAACCAAACCTTATCATTTTTTGTAAACGTATTTCGTTCCATTCCATTTATTATTTTAATTGTTTGGATGATTCCGTTTACTCGTGCCATTGTAGGTACATCCATTGGTATGTATGCCGCTTTAGTGCCGTTAAGCGTTGGTGCCGCTCCATTTATTGCCCGATTGGTAGAAAATAGTATTTTAGAAATTCCGGTTGGTTTAATAGAGGCAGCCGCGCTATGGGAGCCAAACCCATGCAAATTATTTGTAAAGTTTTATTGCCAGAAGCATTACCTTCTTTAATTAATGTTGCAACAATTACATTAATTACCCTGGTGGGTTATTCTGCCTTAGGTGGTGCTGTAGGAGCTGGTGGATTAGGACAAATTGGTTACCAATACGGTTATGTTGGTTACGACACGTTAATAATGAATGTAGTTTTAGTACTGCTTATTATTATTGTTTTTATCATCCAATTTGCGGGTGATTTTTTATCAAAAAAATTCAATCATAAATAAATATACATATGAAAAACCTGAAGTTAATTGCAGCCTCAATTTCTCTTCTCACTTTATTTTCGTGCGGAAAAAAAGAAAACGATCCTAATGTTATTCGCGTAGGCGTTATGTCTGGTCCTGAATATGCGGTTGCAGAAATGGCAAAACAGGTGGCTAAAGATAAATACGGATTAGAAGTTGAATTGATTTCGTTTAACGATTATATTATTCCTAATGAAGCCTTAAATCAAGGCGAATTAGATGTAAATGCTTATCAAACCAATCCGTTTTTAGACGAACAAGTAAAACAGCGTGGCTATAAATTAGCTGTTATTGGTAATACGTTTGTGTATCCAATTGTGGGGTATTCTAAAAAAATTAAAAACCTAAGCGAATTGCAAGACGGAAGTACGATTGTAATTCCAAACGATCCTGCAAATGGTGGTCGTTCTTTACTTTTGTTAGAAAAACAAGGATTAATTACGTTGCGAGAAAATGTTGGTCTTTTTCCTAAATTAACAGATGTGGTTGCTAATCCAAAAAAGCTTGAAATTATTGAGTTAGAAGGTCCGCAATTGCCACGTGTTTTAGACGATGAAAAAGTTACCATTGCAGTTATTAATAACAACTTTGCAGGGCAAGCTGGTTTGGATACAGAAAAACAGGGCGTTTTTATAGAAGATAAAGATTCACCTTACGTTAATTTAATTGTTAGTAGAATTGATAATAAAGACGAAGAAAAAGTAAGAACGTTTTTAAAAGCATACCAATCTGATGAGGTAGCTCAAAAAGCAACCGAAGTTTTTAAAGGCGGAGCCATTCAAGGGTGGTAATCTGATTTTTATATAAAATAAGGCTAAAATAAGTAAATGTTATTTTAGCCTTAATTTTTTTGTAAAACATACCTTTTTAGTATGTTTTGTTTATTTTTGTGATAATGAAAGGCAAACTGAACATAAAACACCATTTGGTTTTTATTACAACATTACTATTAGTTTTGTTGCAGCCTTTGCATTCCTTACAACACGTTTACCACGATTGGGTTGCACATAGCACAGAACATGCCGAAACATTTTCTGAAAACCACGACCACGATCAGGAACATAAAACGGCAAAATGTGCGGTTTGTGAATTTACTTTTCAGCCTTATTTGGCTACCGATATTGTTTTAGTGCCTTATTTCGAGCAGAATGTTTTTTCGGCTCAAACTATTCAGGCAACATCAAACTATTTTTTTCAATCCAATTTTCACCACTATTTACGTGGCCCTCCAACCTTATTTTTAGTCTAAAAAAGTAAGCAATCGTTGTATTGCATCCATTTATCTAAAAATAATTTATATGCGAAATCTATTTATCGCCATAGCTTTATGCATGGTAGGTATTGGAATGGCACAAAATCAGGTTGCTGGCGTAGTTCGTACTTCAAATAACGAAACTTTGCCTGGAGCGCACGTACATTTATCACAATTTAGTCAACCAACTAATCCTATTGGAGGATTTGAATTCAATCACGTTTCAGACGGAAAACACCGTTTGGTAGTTAGTTTTGTAGGATATAAAACAAAAGATACCATTCTTGATGTAACCCAAAGCGTAAACCTAGAGTTAATTTTACAGGAAGATCAGCAGTTTTTAAATGAATTGGTGGTGGTTACTAATGCCCAAAAACAGATAGAAAATATTTCTCGTGTTTCTCAAAAACAAATTTTAGAGAATTATTCGGGTTCGTTTGCTCTTTCTTTAGCCGAGGTTCCGGGGGTAAATGCTTCACAGATTGGAGCTGGTCAATCTAAACCAATTATTCGTGGGTTAAGTGCCAACCGGGTTGCGGTTACCGAAAATGGCGTAAAACAAGAAGGGCAACAATGGGGAGCCGATCACGGATTAGAAATTGATGCTTTTAATACCGAGAAAGTTTCGGTAATAAAAGGCGTGGGTACCATTGCTTATGGTAGTGATGCCATGGGCGGCGTAATTGCGATTGATAATACTGCAGTACCGGCCGATAGCTTAACCGGCGTTGTAAATTTATTAGCAAAATCGGTGAATGACGGATATGGGGCAAACGTACAAATCAAACAAAAAAAGAATGCGTTGTACTACAAGTTAAATGCAACTTTTTTAGATTATGCCGATTATAAGGTACCAACCAATCAAATTCAATATTTAAATTATTTAATTCCAATTTATAACCAACGTTTAAAAAACACCGCTGGTACCGAACGTAATTTTACAGCGCAAGTTGGGTATGTAAATAATAAGTTGCACAGCTTTATTCAGGTTTCTAACAATTATGTAAAAGCAGGTTTTTTTCCAGGAGCGCATGGCGTACCTAATATTGGTGCGGTGCAACCGGACGGAAATATCAGAAATATTGAATTTCCGTATCAATCGGTGAATCATTTTAAAGTACTTTCTAATTCAACTTATATAACTGAAAAAGGCGAATTTAGTTTGAATTTAGGTTTTCAGAATAACCATCGCCAAGAATGGAGTAAGTTTCATACCCATTACAGCAACCAATTACCACCCGAAAATAATCCTGATTTAGAACTCGATTTTAAGCTGATTACCCTTGATAATCAGTTTGCATATAAACATAAATGGAATGCCCTGCAACAAACAAAAGTTGGTTTACAGTATCAATACCAGCAAAATAAAAGTACTGGTTACAGCTATTTATTACCCAATTTTGACAGAAAAGCTTTTGGGGTTTTTGCTACGCACGAATATCAGCTTAGCAGCCGATTAAAAGCTGATTTGGGCGTGCGTTTTGATTACGCCGATTTAAAAATTCAGTCGTATTACGACCAAACTTTGTACGATTATTTGGTTGGTTCGGGCAAATCGGATGCGCTGGCAAATTATTATGCGTTACGAACGCCAAAAATTGATCGTACTTTTAATGCCTACAATTTTGCTTTAGGATTTAATTATGTGCTTACGCCCAAATGGAATGTAAATTTTACCGCTGCATCTAATTTTAGATTTCCTACTGCTATTGAATTAGGTTCTAACGGAATTCATCACGGTGCTTTTCGTCACGAACAAGGAGATGCAAATTTAAATCCTGAAAAAGGTTGGGCATTTGATGCAGTTTTTGATTATCAGTCCGATCGTTTTGCTTTGGCATTCAGCCCGTATTTATACTACTTTACCAATTATATTTACTTAAAACCAAGCGGTCAATTTTCTATTTTACCACACGGCGGACAAATTTATACTTACACACAATCTGAAGCTATTTTAGGTGGATTTGAAATAAAAGCAACTCAAAAAATTACCGATCGCATTACCGCAGAAAGTGTTTTTGAATATTTAAAAAATCAGCAAATTACAGCCAATCGCAACTTAAATTATGCGTTGCCATTTACGCCTGCCAATTCTGTTTTTGCAAAGGTTAGTTACGCTTTTGGTGATACAAACGTGTTTAAAAATTCTAAAGTTTATTTTTCCGGTAAATATGCATTCGAGCAAAATAATATTGCGCAAAACGAAGAAATTACGCCACATTATACCACATTTGGTGCGGGTATAAATAGCACTTTGGTAATTAAAAACTTTAAAGTACATGCTCAGTTAACGGCAACCAATTTATTTAACGAAAAATATTTTAACCACAACAGCTATTACAGAGCCATTCAGATTCCTGAATTAGGCAGAAATATTCAGTTACTACTAAGCATCCCTTTTTAATTTTGCATCGTTTTATCAAATATATACCCCTGCTTTTACTTGCCATTTTTATGATGCCGCAAGTAAACAACGCGGTGCATTATTTTGTGGTAGCCCATCATTTTAATACAAAAGCTACTAACAAAGTTGAGGTTCATGCTCAGCAAGAAAACCACATTTGTGAGCAACATATTTATGTACAAACAGCTTTGTTGTTGCCATCGGTTTTTGTTTTGGATTTGTTTGTGCCTCAAAATACGCATCCGCGCAATTATCATTTTATAAATACATTTATTTCACAACAATTATTTTATGCATTTACACGGGGTCCGCCTGCAACACAGGTTATCTCGTAAATAAAATAATTTAAATACTAATAAATATTATATAATGAAAAATATAGCATTCACTTTTTTAGCCTTAACAACTTTCCTTTTTGCCTCATGTTCTTCTGACGATGCAACCGATACTGAAAAACCAACAATTGTGTTACTTAGCCCAGCAGATCATGCTGAATTTGAAATGGGTTCAACCATTCAAGTTGAAGCGCTTTTAACAGATAACGATGCTTTAGCATCTTATAAAATAGAAATTCATAGCGCTGAAGATGGCCACAGTCACAGCCATGCGCGTGCAACAACCAATTATTTTCAGTACGAAGAAACGGTTGTTTTATCTACTAACCCAAAAGTTTACGAATTACAACACGCGGTTACTATTCCGTTATTGCAAAATGACGAACCGCTGACCGACGGGCATTATCATTTAGGAATTTTTGTTTTAGATAAATCAGGTAACCAAGCACAAGTTTTTACCGAAATTTATATTGGTGCCGATGACGAACACCATCATCATAAATAATTCGATTTATTTATACTTAAAAAAATCGCAAAGCACAATATTGTAATTTATTTTCAGTTTTTATAGTTGTTAGTTAATTTATTATATTGTGAGAAGTTGAAAAAAACCTTTTTCTGGAAACAGATAAAGGTTTTTTTTTATTTTCAATTTTCCTTAAAATTATGTGTTACTTTTGTATATCAAAGCAGTAATTAAAAAATGAATGTTACCTTAAAACAAGTTGCACAAGTTATTCAGGCAGAATGGCAACCAACTTTTCCGGATGAATTTATAGATCATATTTCTATTGACAGCCGTTCGTTACAAAATAACTCAACAACTTTATTTTTTGCCCTTACCGGTGCCAACCATGATGCGCATGTTTATATAAATGATTTGTATAAAAAAGGCGTTGTTAATTTTGTGGTACAAGCTATTCCTACAAATTTTACGGGAGCTGCTAATTTTTTAGTGGTAGAAAATACTTTAAAAGCGCTGCAAAGTTTTACTGTATATTACCGTAGTTTATTCAGCTTTCCAGTAATTGGCATTACTGGTAGCAACGGTAAAACCATTGTAAAAGAATGGTTGAATTATTTAATGAATACCGAATACAACATTATTCGCAGCCCTAAAAGTTACAATTCGCAAGTAGGAGTACCGCTTTCTGTGCTTGCAAGCAATGAAAATCATGATTTAGGAATTTTTGAAGCAGGTATTTCATTACCGAATGAAATGGCTGTTTTAGAACAAATGATTCTGCCAACCATTGGTGTTTTAACGCATTTGGGCGATGCACATAAAGAAGGATTTACAAGTTTTGAACAAAAAGTTGATGAAAAGCTTTTGCTTTTTAAACAAGTTGAAGCTTTAATTTTAGAATACAATCCAAAAGTTTTAGAACGTTTAGATAAATCGATTAAAACATTTACATGGAGCACTACCAATCCGGCAGCCGATGTTTTAATTAAACACAGCGCAGCTGATTTGTACCATGTAATCACCCGTTTTACTCGTTTTGATTTAATTATAAAGCTGCAAGACGAACAAGCAATTGCTAATGTTTGTACGTGTGTAGCAACCTTATTGTTTTTTAATTACGATGTAAAATTAATTCAAGATCGCATTAAAACATTGTATCCAATAGAATTGCGTTTGCAGGTTAAAGATGGGCTAAACGGTTGTACGGTGATTGATGACACGTACAATTCTGATTATCAATCCTTAAAAATAGCTTTAGACTTTTTAGATCAACACAAATCAAAAGAAAAGAAAACGGTTATTTTATCTGACATTTTCCAGAGCGGATTTCAGCCCGAAGTAGTTTATAAAAAAGTTGGTAAGTTGCTACAAAGCAATGCCATTAATCGTATTATTGGTATTGGTCCTAAAATTAGTACGTACTTAAAAGATTTGCCTAATTTTTCTGGTTTTGCATCAACTGCAGATTTTTTACTGCAATTTTCTGCAAATTCGTTTCAAAACGAAACCATTTTAATTAAAGGTGCTCGAAGTTTTAAGTTTGATGAAATTGTTGTTTTACTCGAACAGCAAACACACGAAACCGTTTTAGAAATTAATTTAAATGCTGTTACTCACAATTTAAATTTTTATAAAAGCTTGTTACAACCGCAAACCAAAATAATGGTTATGGTTAAAGCGTTTGGTTACGGAGCCGGAAGTTTTGAGATTGCGAAAGAATTGCAATTTCATCAGGTAGATTATTTGGGAGTTGCTTACGCAGATGAAGGAGCCGAATTGCGCCGCGCCGGCATTACTATTCCAATTATTGTAATGAACCCAGAACCAGGAACTTATGCCACACTATTGGCTTATCAATTAGAACCCGAAATTTATTCTTTACGTTCGTTACACGGCTTTATTGATTTTGTTAAGGCTAAAAACGTAAGTTCATATCCTATTCATTTAAAATTAGATACCGGTATGCACCGTTTGGGCTTTGAAGCCGAGCAATTGGATGAACTGGTTGCTGTTTTAAAAAATAACAATTGGGTAAAAGTTGCTAGTATTTTTTCGCATTTATCGTCGAGTGATGTACCGGCTTATAAAGATTTTACCTTGCAACAAATACAAAAGTTTGATGCTTGGTCACAACAAGTTATTGATGCGCTACAAATAAATCCTATTCGTCATATCTTAAATACCTCAGGTATTTTTAATTACAGCGCCTACCAATACAACATGGTGCGTTTAGGAATTGGTTTGTATGGAGTAGGTAATGATGAGCAAGAAAATAAACAACTGCAAAACGTTGGTACTTTAAAAACCATTATTTTACAAATACGAAATGTTAATGCAGGCGAAAGCATTGGTTACAGCCGCCGCTATCAGGTTACACGACCAAAAAAAGTTGCAACTATTCCGATTGGTTATGCAGACGGAATTCCGCGAGCTTGGGGCAACGAAAAAGGTTATGTTTTAATTCAGGGTAAAAAAGCAACCATTTTAGGTAGTATTTGTATGGATGCCATGATGGTTGATGTAACCGATATTGTTTGTAACGAAGGTGATGAAGTACTTATTTTTGGACAAAAATTACCCGTTACTGAGCTTGCCAAGCAATTAAATACCATTCCGTATGAAATTTTAACCAGTATTTCGCAACGAGTGAAACGAATTTTTTATAAAGAATAGAAAATTGTGTACTTTTAGCTAAAATTAATTAACTATGGGAATTTTTAAAGAGTTTAAAGAATTTGCTGTAAAGGGCAATGTGATTGATTTAGCAGTCGGTGTAATTATTGGTGCTGCTTTTGGTAAAATTGTTAGTTCGTTTATTGAAGACGTAATTACGCCATTAATTTTAACACCAGCATTAGAAGCTGCTCAGTTAAGTAGAATAGAAGATTTAACTATTTTTGGTGGTGTAAAATACGGTTTATTTCTTTCGGCAGTAATCAACTTTTTAATTGTTGCTTTTGTTTTATTTATTATGATTAAAGGAATAAATAAAATGAAGAAGAAAGAAGCTGAAGCTGCTCCGGCACCAGCTGCTCCTGCAGGACCAACACAAGAAGAATTGTTAATTCAGATTCGTGATTTGCTTAAAAATCAACAAAAATAAAATGATAAAAAAACATTCCGTTATTCGGAATGTTTTTTTTATAACGGGCGGTTTGTATTTCTTTCAAACCATTTTAGCATATCTTCTACTTTTTCGCTAACTGCTTTTTCTTTACAAATTTGTAAATCAGTAATATCAAAATAAAATTCCTTATTGCTTTTGGTAATAACAACTTCAAGCTTTTTGTTGTTGTGGTTTACTGTAGCATGTTTGTAATATTCTTCTTGCAAATATAAAAGCACTTCTTTACAATCGCTGGGATAAATAATTTGGTACGGAAAATCACGAGTTCCGTCTCCAGTACTTAAAATAACTTCGGCAACTTCGGCAGCTTTAGTAAAATAATTCACTGCTTCGTGTTTGTTATCCATTTCTTTATAAATTTTAGATAATTTATCTAAAACAAATAAACTAAGCTGCATGGTTTCAGTTATGTGCGCAATAAAATCATGGTGATTTTTATTTTCGTAATCCAATTGCAAACGGTCTAAATATTTTTCGAACGGATCAAAGTTTTTAGACTGGTACAAGTAGTTTTGGCAGTTTAAGTAATTGGTAACGGTTTGATTTTTCCAAAATTCAGTAAGTAAAACAAGCTCATTCATAATCAAATTATTCATTACGTGTAAGATACGAAAAAATAAAGGATTGTAGGTTTTATTCTTCTACAAAAATCAAAAGCAAAAATTAAATCTATTTTCATCAACTAATAATGATTTAAAAACCAATAAACTTACTAAATTTGCAATTATAAATTTAATATCATAATGTACAGAAGTCATACTTGTGGCGAGTTAAATGCTTCCCACATCAATACAGAAGTTACCCTTGCTGGTTGGGTTCAAAAATCACGTGATAAAGGTTTCATGATTTGGGTAGATTTACGCGATCGCTACGGAATTACGCAGTTAATTTTTGACGAATCTCGCACGGATAAAGCTGTTTTTGAATTGGCTAAAACGTTAGGTCGTGAATTTGTTATTCAGGTTACTGGTACCGTTATTGAGCGCGAATCTAAAAACGCAAACATGGCAACCGGTGATATCGAAATTTTAGTTTCTAACTTAACTATTTTAAATGAATCGGTTACGCCACCTTTTACTATTGAAGATAATACAGATGGTGGAGAAGATTTACGTATGAAATATCGTTATTTAGATATTCGTCGTAATCCGGTAAAAAATAGTTTACTTTTTAGACATAAAGTTGCACAACAAGTTCGTAACTATTTGTCAGATCAAGGATTTTGTGAGGTAGAAACGCCTTATTTAATTAAATCAACGCCAGAAGGAGCACGTGATTTTGTGGTGCCTTCTCGTATGAATCCGGGCCAATTTTACGCACTTCCTCAATCTCCACAAACATTTAAACAGCTTTTAATGGTTGGCGGAATGGATAAATATTTTCAGATTGTAAAATGTTTCCGTGATGAAGATTTACGTGCTGACCGTCAACCTGAATTTACGCAGATTGACTGTGAAATGGCTTTTGTTGAGCAAGAGGATATTTTAAATATGTTTGAAGGTTTAACGCGTCATTTATTAAAAGAAGTTCACGGGTTAGAAGTTGACAAATTTCCACGCATTACTTACGATTATGCAATGAGAACTTACGGTAATGATAAGCCAGATATTCGCTTCGGAATGCAATTTGGTGAGTTGAATGCCGTAGCACAACATAAAGAATTTGCGGTTTTTAATAATGCCGAGTTAGTAGTTGGTATTGCTGTACCGGGTGCTGCAAGTTATACACGTAAAGAAATTGATGCTTTAATTGAGTGGGTAAAACGCGCAAGTTGGCGCATCAGGAATGGTTTATGTAAAATGTGAAGCAGACGGAACATACAAATCATCTGTAGATAAATTTTACGACCAAGCTGATTTAGCACAATGGGCTACAATTACACAAGCTCAAACGGGTGATTTAATTTTAGTGCTTTCTGGTCCTGCAAATAAAACACGTGCGCAGTTATCTGCTTTACGTATGGAATTAGGAAATCGTTTAGGTTTACGCAAACCAGACGAATTTGCTCCATTATGGGTGGTAGATTTTCCATTATTAGAATGGGATGAAGAAACAGAACGTTTTCATGCCATGCACCATCCGTTTACCTCACCAAAACCTGAAGATATGCACTTGTTAGAAACCGATCCTGGTAAAGTACGTGCAAATGCTTACGATATGGTTTTAAACGGAAATGAAATTGGTGGTGGGTCTATTCGTATTCACGATAAAGAAACACAAGCCTTAATGTTTAAATATTTAGGTTTTACGCCAGAACAAGCGCAAGAGCAATTTGGATTTTTAATGAATGCATTTCAGTACGGAGCGCCGCCACACGGTGGTTTAGCTTTTGGTTTAGACCGTTTGGTAGCTATTTTAGGCGGACAAGAAACCATTCGCGATTTTATTGCGTTCCCAAAAAATAATTCAGGTCGTGATGTTATGATTGATGCACCTGCAGCAATTGTCGAAACGCAACTTAACGAACTACATTTAGTAGTAAATAAAGAATAATAAAAAAGGCACTTTAATAAAGTGCCTTTTTTTATTTTATGCAGGTTTATAGCCAAATAATTAGCTATACGCGTGATTTTTATTCTTTTATGTAAAAAATAATTCTAAAAAAAGTGTTAAATATAAATTTTATTTTATATTTGACTATTATACTAATTATTATTTTTTTATTACAATGCGAACAGGTAAAGTAAAATTTTTTGTTGAATCTAAAGGTTTTGGATTCATAACTGATGATGAAACAGGACAAGATATTTTTGTTCACGTTACCGGACTTAAAAGTAACCCAATTACTGAAGGTGCTGCTGTAACTTACATCGAAGAAGAAGGTAGAAAAGGAAAAGTTGCTACTAATGTTGTTTTAGTAGGTTAAAAATATAATTTATTTACCTAACCCAAACTAGGCCGTGATTATTCACGGCCTTTTTATTTTTAGTTCGGTTTTTATGCAATTTCCGAATTTAATATTCGTTTGTATTTATATCTAAAAACAACACGCGATTTTCAGTTTGTTATAATTGTCTTAAATTAATATAATTTGCTTGTTTTTATTATTTTATTATTTTTTATTTTATTTTATTTTTATTTAGACTAAATCTTTATTTATTAATTGACTGATTTGTAGGTGTGTTTTAGTTTTTACGTTTCTTGTTATCTCAGTTTAAAAATTTATATTTGTTACAAATAATTTGATTTTTTTGATAATTATGCAATTCACTCAATCCGATTTTATTCCGATTCTTATCCAACTTGCCCTATCTGCCGGCTTTGTTGCACTTACCATTTTTGTTTCTAGTTTACTAGGGCCAAAACGTAAATCAGAAAATAAAGACATGAATTTTGAATGTGGTGTTTCCGACCAAATAGGTAACGCGCGCTCGCCTTTTAATGTAAAATACTTTTTAATTGCCATTCTGTTTGTGCTTTTTGATGTAGAAGTAATTTTCTTATATCCATGGGCTGTAAACTTTGTAGAAATGGGTTGGGAAGGTTTCGCTAAAATGGGAATTTTCTTGTTTGTAATAGTTGTAGGATTGCTTTACGAATACAAACGTAAAGGTTTAGAGTGGGATAAATAAAAGCCAACAAAATGAGTACAGATAAAATAAATATGGTAGATGCTCCTGACGGATATACCGGACAAGGATTTTTTGCTACAAAGCTTGACAGCGTAGTTGGTTTAGCACGTGCTAATTCTATGTGGCCATTGCCCTTTGCTACCTCATGCTGTGGTATCGAATTTATGGCAACCATGGCAGCTAATTACGATGTGGCTCGCTTTGGATCAGAACGTATGAGTTTTTCTCCGCGCCAAGCTGATATGCTTTTGGTTATGGGAACTATTTCTAAAAAAATGGCACCGATTTTACGCCAAGTTTACGAACAAATGGCCGAACCAAAATGGGTTATTGCTGTTGGTGCTTGTGCATCTTCGGGTGGTGTTTTTGATACTTATTCTGTTTTACAAGGAATTGATAAAGTTATCCCGGTTGATGTTTACGTGCCAGGATGCCCACCACGACCAGAACAAATTTTAGACGGTATTATGCGCTTGCAAGAAATTGTTAAGTCTGAATCTGTGTACCGTCGTGGTTCAGAAGCATATAAAGATTTACTAAACTCGTATAATATAAAATAATATGAATTTAGATTGCAATACGATACAAAATGCGTTGCAAAATCAGTTTCCAGAAAAGGTTTCTGATTTCGTTACCATTCACGATATGCTAACTTTTGAGGTTGCAGCTCATGCTAACTTAGAGGTTATGCAGTTTTTAAAAAATGATGCGAACATGCAGTTTAATTTTTTAACAGATGTATGCGGAATTCATTTAGCTGAAAACGAACCTAACCGACAACTTTGCGTGGTTTACCACATGCACAATTGGGTAGCAAACATACGCATCCGCTTCAAATGCTTTTTACCAATTGATGCGCCTAAAATTAAATCTGTAGTTTCTTTGTTTTTAAGTGCCAATTGGCAAGAAAGAGAAACGTATGATTTTTACGGAATTATTTTCGAAGGCCATCCGCAGCTAAAACGTATTTTAAATATGGATGAAATGGTAGTTTTTCCATTACGAAAAGAATTCCCTCTAGAAGATGGAGGACGAACAGATAAGGACGATCGTTTTTTTGGTCGCGAATCTTCATGTGTTTAATGTAAATAAAAGTTATGTCTGAATTATTATTACAGCCCGAAGAAAGATTTGCTATCGAAATCGAAAAAAGAAAAGCTTTAGATGGTACCGAACTTACTGTACTAAATCTTGGTCCAACGCATCCAGCAACGCACGGTATTTTCCAGAACTTATTATTAATGGACGGCGAGCGTATTGTTGATGGCGAAGGAACCGTAGGATATATTCATAGAGCATTCGAAAAAATTGCCGAAAACCGTCCGTTTTACCAAATCAACGTTTTAACAGACCGTTTAAACTATTGTTCCTCACCAATCAATAACATGTGTTGGTGGATGACTATAGAAAAGGCTTTAAATATAGAAATTCCTAAACGCGTACAATATTTACGAGTTATTATTATGGAGTTGGCTCGTATTGCCGATCATATTATTTGTAGTTCGGTAATGGGGGTAGATACTGGTGCTTTAACCGGATTTTTATATGTGTTTCAATACCGCGAAAAAATTTACGAAATCTACGAAGAAATTTGTGGTGCTCGTTTAACTACAAACATGGGTAGAATTGGTGGTTTTGAACGCGATTGGAATGATATTGCATGGAAAAAAATACATGAGTTTTTAGAAGAGTTTCCACCTATTTGGAAAGAATTTGAAAGCATGCTAGAGCGTAACCGTATTTTTATGGATCGTACCGTAGGAGTAGGAGGTATTTCTGCAGAACAGGCAATTAGCTATGGTTTCACAGGACCAAATTTACGTGCTGCTGGTGTAGATTATGATGTACGCGTTATGAGTCCTTATTCATCTTACGAAGATTTTGAATTCGAAATTCCGGTTGGTAAAAATGGCGATTGTTACGACCGTTTTTGTGTTCGTAATGCTGAAGTTTGGGAAAGTTTAAAAATCATTCGCCAAGCTATTGATAAGTTACCAGAAGGTCCTTATCATGCAGACGTACCTCATTATTACTTGCCTCCAAAAGAAGATGTTTATACCTCAATGGAATCTTTAATTTATCACTTTAAAATCATAATGGGCGAGGTGCCGGTTCCGGTAACCGAAGTTTATCATGCGGTTGAAGGCGGAAACGGTGAATTAGGATTCTATTTGTTAACAGACGGCAGTCGTACGCCATATCGCTTACATTTCCGTCGCCCGTGTTTTATTTATTACCAAGCATTCAATGAAATCGTTAAAGGATCAATGCTGTCTGATGCAATTGCTACCTTATCAAGTTTAAATGTAATTGCTGGTGAATTAGATGCTTAATTATGGAAACAAAATCAACAAACTATAAACAAACAATAAATTTCACGCCCGAGTTAATAACCCGTTTAAACGAGTTATTAACTCATTACCCGGCGGATAAAAAAAAATCGGCTTTATTACCAGTGTTGCACGAAGTGCAAGATGCGCATGATAATTGGTTAAGCGTTGAGCTACAAGAAAAAGTTGCCGAGTTTTTAGAATTAAAACCTATTGAAGTTTTTGAGGTGGTAACTTTTTATACCATGTACAACCAAAAACCTGTAGGTAAATATATGTTCGAGTTTTGTTCAACATCTTGTTGCATGCTTCGCGGATCTGACGATTTGATAGATTACACATGTGTTAAGCTTGGCATTCAGCCAGGGCAAACTACGCCAGACGGCATGTTTAGTGTAGCAGCAGTACAGTGTTTAGGAGCCTGCGGATATGCACCTATGATGCAAATTGGCGATTACTACCACGAACATTTAACGCCTCAAAAAATAGATCAAATTATTGAGGATTGTAAAGCAGGAAAAATTATAATTCACGATAAATAATATACCATGGGCAAAAAAATATTATTAGATAAAATAAATATTCCGGGTATAAAAACCTATCAGGTTTACCGTGATAACGGCGGTTATGCTGCTGTTGAAAAAGCATTAACCATGGATCCGGATGCGATAACTGAAGAAGTTAAAACTTCAGGTTTACGTGGTCGTGGTGGTGCAGGTTTCCCAACCGGATTAAAATGGAGTTTTTTAGATAAAAAATCAGGTAAACCACGTCATTTAGTTTGTAATGCAGACGAATCGGAACCTGGAACTTTTAAAGACCGCTATTTAATGGAACACATTCCGCACTTGTTGATTGAAGGAATGATTGTTTCTAGTTTCGCCTTAGGCGCAAACAGCTCTTACATTTACATTCGTGGAGAATATATGTGGGTTTTTAAAATTTTAGAACGTGCTATTAAAGAAGCTTACGAGGCAGGTTGGCTTGGTAAAAATATTAAAGGTTCGGGCTATAATTTAGATTTATACGTGCACTGTGGTGCCGGAGCATACATTTGTGGAGAAGAAACGGCGTTGCTAGAATCTTTAGAAGGTAAACGCGGAAATCCACGTATGAAACCGCCTTTCCCAGCTGTTAGCGGTTTATGGGGTAATCCAACGGTGGTAAATAATGTTGAATCTATTGCATCTGTGCCTTGGATTGTTTTGAATTCTGGCGAGGAATATGCAAAAATAGGAAACGGCCGTTCTACCGGAACCAAACTAATTTCAGCTTCAGGACATTGCAGAAAACCTGGGGTTTATGAAATTGAACTAGGATTAACGGTTGATGAATTTATGAATTCTGACGAATATTTAGGTGGTATGATGGATGGACGCCCATTAAAAGCAATTGTACCCGGAGGTTCGTCTGTGCCAATTCTTCCGCAACATTTAATCTTTAAAACAGCCGAAGGAACCGATCGATTAATGACATACGAATCTTTAGCAGATGGCGGTTTTGCAACCGGATCAGCATTGGGTTCTGGCGGATTTATTGTGTATAACGATACCGCTTGTATTGTAAGAAATACATGGAATTTTGCACGCTTTTATGCGCACGAAAGTTGCGGACAATGTTCACCATGCCGTGAAGGAACGGGGTGGTTAGAAAAAGTTTTACATCGCATCGAAATCGGTTTAGGACGTGAAGAAGATATTGAATTGTTATGGAGCATTCAATCTAAAATAGAAGGCAATACCATTTGTCCTTTAGGTGATGCAGCAGCATGGCCGGTAGCAGCAGCTATTAGACATTTTAGAGATGAATTTGAATATCACATTCGTTTTCCAGAAAAAATTAAAAACAGAAATCATTTTGTAGATGAACCTTTTGAAAAGGTAAAACACATGCTACAAAAACAAAGCATATAATTCTGATTCAGAATAAAAAATAAATTATTAATCAAACTCTTTTATAAGAGAACTTGTGCATACTATGAAAGTTACTATAGACGGACAAGAAATAGATGTTGAACCAGGAACAACTATTTTACAAGCAGCTAGAATGATTGGTGGCGAATCGGTACCACCGGCTATGTGCTATTATTCTAAGCTTGAAGGTAGTGGTGGTAAATGCCGTGCGTGCTTGGTTGAGGTTTCTAAAGGTAGTGAAGCAGATCCGCGTCCAATGCCTAAAATGATGCCATCATGCAAAACCAATGTCATGGATGGGATGGAAGTAAAAAGCATTACATCTGAACGTGCTTTAGATGCGCGTAAAGCAGTTACTGAGTTTTTACTTATAAATCACCCGTTAGATTGTCCGGTTTGTGACCAAGCAGGAGAATGTGATTTACAAAACCTATCGTTTGAACACGGTAAAGGAGCTTCACGTTATATTGAACCGAAACGCACTTTTGCGCCAGAAGATATTGGTGACAACATTCAACTACATATGAATCGTTGTATTTTATGCTACCGCTGTGTTATGGTTGCTGATCAACTTACAGACGGACGTTGCCACGGTGTGATTAATCGCGGGGAACATGCACAAATTTCTACCTACATTAAAAAAGCCATTACCAACGATTTTTCTGGTAACATGATTGATGTTTGCCCTGTAGGAGCATTAACAGATAAAACATTCCGTTTTAAATCTCGTGTTTGGTTTAATAAACCTATGAATGCGTATCGTGATTGTGATAAATGTGCAGGTAAAGTTACTTTATGGATGTTCGGAAACGAAATTCAGCGTGTAACGGGCCGAAAAGATGAATATCATGAAGTTGACGAATTTATTTGCAACACCTGCCGTTTTGATAAAAAAGAAGTAAATGATTGGGTGATTGAAGGACCGCGTAAGTTTGAAAAAGATTCGGTTATCAATCAAAACAATTATACCAGCGTAATGGAAGATGTGGTTATTAAAACCGAAAAACAGATTTTATTAGGTCGAGAACAAGACCGTAAAAAAATCAGTATGAAAGATATTCCGTTAGATAATACAGAAAATAAGTAGGTTATGGAGCAAGCAATAATTATTGAAAAAAGTATTTTTATTGTAGTCATTTTTGCTATAACAATGCTTATGGCTATGTACGCAACTTTAGCCGAACGTAAAATTGCTGCTTGGTTGCAAGACCGAATTGGGCCAAACAGAGCAGGTCCGGGCGGAATTTTACAACCTTTAGCAGACGGATTAAAACTTTTTGCAAAAGAAGAATTTTTACCCAATACGCCAAACAAGTTTTTGTTTGTTTTTGGTCCGTTTATTTCTATGACCATGGCGTTAATGACCAGTGCGGTTTTACCTTGGGGAGATAAATTAATTATTGGCGGCCGTGAAGTTGTTTTACAAGCTACCGATATTGATGTTGCCTTATTGTATGTTTTTGCCGTTTTATCTGTTGGGGTTTACGGGATTATGATTGGTGGATGGGCATCTAATAATAAATATTCCTTAATGTCAGCAATGCGTGCTGCTTCTCAGATGATTTCGTACGAAGTTGCTATGGGAATGGCCATTATTGCATTAATTATGATGGAAGGCACATTAAGCCTTCGAGAAATTGCTGCTAATCAGGAAGGAATGAATTGGAACGTATTTTATCAACCGTTAGGTTTTTTAATATTTTTAGTTTGTTCGTTCGCAGAAACCAATCGTACGCCTTTTGATTTAGCTGAATGTGAAGCTGAGTTAATTGGAGGATATCATACCGAGTATTCATCAATGCGAATGGGATTCTTTTTGTTTGCAGAATATGCCAGCATGTTCATTTCATCAGCCATTTTAGCCGTTATGTATTTTGGAGCTTACAATTACCCAGGCATGCAATGGATGGCAGAGAATGTTGGTGTTAATGCAGCAAACATTATTGGCATTTTTGTATTGTTTGCCAAAATCTGTTTCTTCATTTTCTTTTATATGTGGGTACGTTGGACCATTCCGCGTTTCCGTTACGATCAGTTAATGAATTTAGGATGGAAAATTTTAATTCCATTAGCAATTGTTAATATTATAATCACGGGTGTTGTGATTTTACTTATAAAATCCTAAGCTATGTCGTTAGAAGGAGTTTCATTATCAGGCAGAAAAAAGCAGGTTGTAAATAACAAAATGACCTTTTGGGAGCGCACATATTTAATTGCGATTGGACAAGGTATGTTAATTACGCTGCGTCACTTATTCAAGAAAAAAGTTACGTTTAAATATCCAGAACAAACCCGTCCGTTTAGCGAAAATTATCGCGGGCAACATATGTTAAAACGCGATGAGCTAGGGCGTGAAAATTGTACTGCTTGTGGTTTGTGTGCTTTGTCGTGCCCTGCCGAAGCAATTAGTATGAAAGCTGCCGAACGCAAACCCGGCGAAGAACATTTGTACCGAGAAGAAAAATATGCTGCTATATATGAAATTAATATGTTGCGCTGCATTTTTTGCGGTTTATGTGAAGAAGCTTGCCCTAAAGATGCTATTTATTTAACCGAATCAAAAGTTTTTGTAAAATCATCAACCAACCGTGAAGATTTTATTTTTGGAAAAGATAGATTAGTTATGCCTTTAGAAATGGCAATTAAAAATACTCAAGCTATTAAAAGCTAACTTATTATGGTCGAAATAATTTTTTACATATTAGCTGCTATAACCTTAGGTACTGCATTTTTAACGTTGTTAAGCCGCAATCCCATTCATAGTGCTATTTATTTAGTGGTTTGTTTTTTCTCGTTAGCTGGGCATTATATTTTATTAAACGCACAGTTTTTAGCTATTGTTCATATCATTGTGTATTCGGGAGCTATTATGATTTTAATGCTTTTTACCATTATGTTAATGAACTTAAACGAGCAATTTGAAAAGCATAAACCAACCTTAAGCATTGTAGCCGCAGTTGCTGCTTTTTGCTTGTTAGGTTTAATTTTACTTTCTGCTTTAGTACGCACGCAACCAATTGTTGAAACGTATTACCAAAGCGGAGAAGATTTTCAGAGTATTAAAGTTTTAGGACAAGTTTTAATGAACGAATATTTAGTTCCGTTCGAATTTGTTTCGGTTTTATTACTTGTTGCTATGATTGGAGCGGTATTAATTTCTAAAAAAGAACAATTAAAAGCCAAATAATATGGAGTCAGTATTACAACAAATAGGTATCGAATCGTATTTATACCTTTCCGCTTTACTGTTTTGCGTAGGTGCTTTTGGCTTACTACTTCGTAGAAATGGTATTGTAATGTTTATGTCAATAGAAATTATGCTTAACGCAGTAAACTTATCTTTAGTTGCTTTTTCAACCTTGCATCAAGATGCGGCCGGACAAGTTTTTGTTTTCTTTTCTATGGCTGTTGCTGCTGCTGAGGTTGCTGTTGGTTTAGCCATTTTAGTTTCTATATATAGAAATGTAGGAAGCATTGATATTAATGAACTTAAAAAATTAAAAGGATAAATGGATACGACTTTAACTTTACTCTTAGTTTTAGCCCCTTTTGTAGGCTTTTTATCCAATATTATTTTAGGAAAAAATTGGAAAAATAACGCATCCGGATATTTAGCCACGTTTATGGTTTTACTATCTTTTGTTATTACAACATCTTTTTTTATAGCAATTAATCAAGGTGCAGCACCTGTTGTTGTTTCTTTATTTAATTGGATCAACTTAAGTGCTTTTTCAATCGGTATGGATTTTTATCTGGACCAATTATCATTGTTGTGGTTAATGTTTGTAACCGGTATAGGTTTTTTAATTCACCTATATTCTATTAGTTATATGCACGACGACGAGAACAAAAACAAGTATTTTGCGTATTTAAACCTTTTTATCTTTTTTATGATGATTCTGGTTTTAGGTAAAAACTTGTTGGTTATGTTTATTGGTTGGGAAGGCGTTGGTTTATGCTCGTATTTATTAATCGGTTTTTGGTTTAAAAACCAAAGCTTTAATGATGCAGCAAAAAAAGCTTTTATTATGAACCGTGTTGGAGATTTAGGTTTTTTAATCGGAATATTTATTTTAGGATATTACTTTAATACGTTAGATTTTGTTGAACTTTCTAACATATTTAAGGGGCGGAGAAGGATTGGCAGAAGTTGGTGTTTTATCTGTGGCTGCTTTGGCTTTATTTATTGCTGCTACCGGAAAATCAGCTCAGCTACCTTTATATACGTGGTTACCAGATGCAATGGCAGGACCAACACCGGTTTCGGCTTTAATTCACGCGGCAACCATGGTTACTGCTGGTATATTTATGATTACGCGCTTGGACTTTGTTTACGAATTAACTCCGCAAGTTAGTACGCTTATTGCTTACGTTGGTGGTATTACTGCTTTGTTTGCAGCTACCATTGCTACGCAACAAAACGATATTAAAAAAGTTTTGGCTTATTCAACCGTTTCTCAGTTGGGATTAATGTTTTTAGCATTAGGTTTAGGCGCTTATCAGGTTGCGGTTTTTCACGTAATTACGCACGCTTTCTTTAAAGCTTGTTTGTTTTTAGGTTCTGGTTCTGTAATTCACGCGTTAAGCGGAGAACAAGATATTCGCAACATGGGTGGTTTAAAAAAGCACATGAAAACTACGCATATTACCTTTTTAATTGCAACATTAGCAATTAGTGGATTTCCGCCACTATCAGGTTTCTTTTCTAAAGATGAAATTTTAGTTACTGCTTTTCATGAAGATAAAGTTTTATGGGGGTTAGGTGCGGTTGCATCAATTTTAACAGCTTATTATATGTTTAGATTGTACTTTTTAACTTTCCACGGAAAATTTAGAGGTACTCCAGAACAAGAAAAGCACGTGCACGAAAGCCCTGCTTTAATTACTTTTCCATTAATCATTTTAGCTATTTTATCGGCTGTTGGTGGTGTTATTTCGTTACCAGGAAACACAAATTGGTTACATACCTATTTAAAACCTGTATTAAATACACCGGTTGCTGTGCATCATTTAGATGCAGCAAGTTATGCTTTAATGGCTGCCGCAGTTGTTGGTGCTTTATTAGGAATTGGTTTTGCGTTTGCTAAGTTTATGCAAAAAAAACAAGTTCCGGTTGCAGACCATCAATTATCTGGCTTATCTCTTTTTGTGTATAATAAATATAAAATAGACGAATTTTATGATGCGCTAATTGTAAAACCAATTAATGCACTTGGTTCTGTAGGTAAAAATTTTGTAGATCCGGTTATTTCGGGTTCTATTAATGCTTTGGGAACTTTTACTAGCGGTTTAGCTACTCAAGGAAAAAAACTGCAGAACGGAAATGTAGGTTTTTATTTATTTGCCTTTGTTTTCGGAATTTGTGCCATTTTATATTATTTATTCTTTACCAGCTAACACGACTAAAAAATGATGATTCTAACAATTATTTTACTCTATTTTTTAGGAGCAATACTAACTTACCTTGTGGGTAATAAAATGGCATCCAAAGTTGCCTTTGGTTTTACTGCCCTAACTTTTGTAGCATTCATGTTTTTATTGGCTCCGGCTAATGATGTATTTATTAGCTACGATTGGATTGCAAGACCTACTATTAAATTCGCTTTTCAGCTAGATGGCCTTTCTAAAGTAATGTTGTTTTTAACAACCGGATTGGCTCCAATTATTATATTAACTTCCTTAAAAACAGAAATTGCAAATGCTAAAGCATTTTATGCTTTTGTATTGTTTATGCTAGGAGCTATGGCAGGAACCTTTTTAGCTGCCGATGGTTTGTTGTATTACATTTTCTGGGAATTATCTTTATTACCAATTTTTGTAATTGGTTTGTTTTGGGGGAATAATAAAGCAAATGATTTGAAGAAGGTTATGCTGAAGTTTTTCTCGTATACATTTGCATCTTCTTTATTCATGTTGGCTTCGTTTATATTTTTATACAACAAAGCAGGAAGCTTTTTATTAAGCGATTTATATGCTGTTTCACTTAATTACAGCGAACAGTTTTGGATATTTTTAGGATTCTTTTTTGCTTTTGCAGTTAAAATTCCAATTATTCCTTTTCATACTTGGCAAGCAAAAACGTATACCTTGGCACCGATGGTTGGTACGATGTTATTATCGGGTATTATGCTTAAAATGGGCTTGTATTCGGTTATTCGTTGGCAAATACCAATTGCACCACAAGCTGCCGAAAGTTTAGCAGATTGGGTTTTAATTTTAAGTATTGCAGGTGTAGTTTACGGTTCGGTTGTAGCTTTAAAGCAAGACAATTTAAAAACATTTTTGGCTTATTCATCCTTAGCGCACGTTGGTTTAATTGCTGCGGGTGCTTATAGCGGAACGTTTGATGGAATTTCTGGTGCGGTTTTACAAATGGTAGCGCACGGATTTGTAATTATTGGCTTGTTTTACGCCGTACAAATTATAGAACAACGTTACAAAACCATTTTAATTTCTGAGTTAGGTGGTATCCGAAACTGGGCTCCGAAATTCACTTCGCTGTTTATCATTTTAATGGTTGCATCGGTAGGTTTACCAGGTACATTTAACTTTGTTGGAGAATTTACCATTTTGTACGGATTAGCTACTGTAAATATTTGGTATGCTATCTTTGGTGGATTAAGCATTATTTTTGGCGCTTATTATATGTTAAAAATGTTTCAGTATGTAATGTTGGGCGAAGCTTTTGAAAAACCTTTTGCCGACGTTTCTGCTTATGAAACAATTGTTTTTGTATTGATTATTGGTGCTTTAATTTATTTTGGATTATATCCTAAATATATTTCTGATGTTTTAGAACCAGCTGTCACTACTATTGTTAATCAAATAAACTTAGTTAAGTAATATGTATACTTTAATCGCTATAACTTTACTTGGTATTTGCTGTCTTTTATTAGAGATTGTAAATCTTAGAAAAATAATAATTCCGTTTGTTAGCGTGGGTTTAGTTGCTACGTTAATTTATACCTTAAATCAATTTGGGGTAGAAGCTAGCTATTATAACAATATGATAGTAACCAGCGGGTTTACTGTTTCTTTTTCCAGCTTATTAATTTTATTAATGCTTTTTATCGTGCTTTTATCTGGCGATTTTTACAGCAAACAAGCACATAAAATATCCGATTATATTTCAATAAAACTTTTTTTATTAGTTGGTGCTATTGCTATGATTTCGTTCGGAAATTTAGCCATGTTCTTTTTAGGATTAGAAGTTTTATCTATTTCACTATATATTTTAGCAGGTAGTAATCCGTTAAGTTTAAATAGTAATGAAGCAGGTTTTAAGTACTTCATTATGGGATCGTTCGCCTCAGGAATTATTCTTTTTGGAATTTCATTAATTTACGGAGCTGTCGGATCTTTTGATTTAGGTTTTATTTATGAAGCTTCTCATTCTGCATCCACACCAGATTGGTTTTATATTGGCGTTGTTCTTATTGCTATAGGAATGTTGTTTAAGGCATCCGTTGTTCCATTTCATTTTTGGGCACCAGATGTTTACGAAGGTTCGCCAACTATTGTTACGCTTACCATGACAACCGTTGCTAAAATTGCAGCTTTAGCTACCTTTATTAAGTTAACGTTTGCCTTAACGGGTAACATGAATTCAAATTACAATACATTACTTATTGTTTTGGCTGTTTTATCTATGTGCGTAGGTAATATTATGGCATTAAAACAAAGCAATATAAAACGTACGTTAGCTTTTTCGGGTATTTCTCATGCTGGTTTTATGCTAGTTGTGTTGGTAAATACGGTGTTAGATGTTCCTACCTTATTATATTATGCAGTAGCCTATACAACGGCTAGCATTGTTGCTTTCTCGGTTGTGTTAGTAGTTACAAAAGATAAAGAAACAGAAAGCTTAGATTTATTTAAAGGATTTTACAAACGCAGTCCTTTATTAGCTGCGCTCTTTACAGGCGCTTTATTATCTATGGCGGGTATTCCTATTTTCTCAGGTTTTTTTGCTAAGCTTTTTATTTTTAATGATGCGTTGCTTGCCGGATATCCAGTTGTAGTTATTTTAGGAGTTATTAACTCTATAATTGCTGTATTTTATTATTTCAGAATTTTTAAAGTTATTTATTCTACTAACGAAAATGAATCTGCAATTATAACCACAAAAATTCCACCCGTTTATTATGTAGTTGCTATAGCAGCAATTGTTTTAAATATTGCAATCGGCGTTTATCCTAAATTAATCATGGGATAAGTATTTAACATAAAAAAATAGTAAAATAGCGATGAGATTTTTCATCGCTATTTTATTTTTAAGGAATTCTCTTATTATTTATTTGTTATTGTTAATATGGCAATTCTAAATACTTTTGGTTAAACTTTATTTAAAAAAATAAATTTCATTTTTTTTCGTTTTTATTATAATAAGGGGTTAATTATTGGTTTTGTTACGGTGTTGTAAATGTATTTATCTGGTTTTTGTGAATATAATCGATTAATTAACGTTTTTTCTGCTGTTAATGTTATATTAAACAAAGCTATTTTATGCTCCATGGTTTTTGCAATAGTTGTTTTCAGTCAAAAAAAATTATTTTCGCACCTTTCCAATCCATAAAAGGCTTGTTTATTCCAACATACAAGCTTGATTATAAGATTGTCATCTCTGTAAAAAAAATAAATATGAGAACAAAAATGACCTACGTAAAGCATTTTACATTTAAATTTTATGTACTAATGCTCTTGTTTGTTTTACCAATGAATTATGCATATTCTCAGTATGCTGATGAATACAATTCTGGAATGGTATTTAAAATGAACGAAGATGGAAGTAAATATACACGCGCGATGCTTTGGGGGCAAGCTTGGTTTCAGGATTACGAAGGTAGAAATCCGAATGACGGTTTCTCTGTAAAACGCGCTCGTATTTTAATGTATTCCCAATTAAACGATCGTTTTTTTATTCTTACGCATTTCGGAGTAAATGGTATAAATGCAAACAATTTAACGCCTGATGGTAAAACAACAGATGTTACTTTTTTTCTTAACGAAATGTTCTTGCAGTATAAAGTTAATCAGTACCTAAATATTGGTGGAGGATTAAGTAATTGGGGCGGAATTTCAAGGCTAAACGGACAAGGAAGTATTAATATGCTAACTTTAGACAACAATCGTAACTCTACCGTAACATCGGGCCTTTCAGATCAATTAGGAAGCCAATTAGGAATCTTTTTTAATGGGGTAGTCGGTAAAGTAAATTACCGATTTACCATAGCAGATGCCTTAGTAAATACATTAGATACCAATACGCCATTGCCGTTGCAACCTAATGAAGAAAAATATTTAGGAAGAAAGCTTTTAGATAAAGGCAAATACGTTTTTGCTGGTTATGTAGATTATCAATTTTTAGAGAAAGAAAATTTATCTTTACCTTATCGTGTTGGTACTTATTTAGGCAGTAAAAAAGTTTTTAATGTAGGAGCCGGATTTTTTACCCATGCCGATGCTATTGTAAAAGCGAATGAAAATGGAGAACTTTCTACCTACGGAGTAACGCATCTTAATGTTGATGCTTTTTATGATAGCCCAATCGGAAATAATAATGCAGCTATTACAGCCTATGCACAATTTCAAAACTCTAAAATGGGCGATAATTACGTATATCAAACCGCTGTCGGAAACGGAAACACGTTTTATACCCATGTAGGTTATTTAATTGCAAAAGATGTGAAAGATGAAAAGGAAAGATTACGTAACCGTTGGCAACCTTATGTAGCTTATTCGCATCGTAATTTTACGGCTTTACCTAAGGTAGCACAAGATATTAAGGTTGGTGTAAATTTTTATTTAGATGGACATAATGCCAAAATAACAGCCGAATATTTAAATTCGCCGAACTTGCCTAAAAACAACCAAAACGTATTTACCTTACAAGCCATGATTTTATTATAGTAAAATACAACATATAAAAAAACACCGAGCAATCGGTGTTTTTTTGTAAATTTAAATGTGCCTGCCTTAGTTTGTCATTCAACATTTTTAATTTTGTAACATGATTGCTTTAGTAGATTGTAATAATTTTTACGTATCGTGTGAGCGCGTTTTTCAGCCGCAATATAACAACCAACCCGTTGTAGTACTTTCTAATAACGATGGCTGTGTTATTTCACGCAGTGAAGAAGCTAAAGCTTTAGGTATTGCCATGGGCGCTCCTGAATTTAAAATTAAACACGAGCTACAAGCCAATCACGTAAAAATTTTTTCGTCTAATTATGCCTTGTACGGCGATTTAAGCAGCCGCGTAATGGATTTGCTAAAGCAATTTGCGCCTGCTACCGAAGTTTATAGCATTGACGAAGCTTTTTTAAATTACCAAGGCGTACAAAATATTTGTTTTGAAACCGAAGGATTACAAATTAAACGCACCATTTTAAAAGGATTAGGTATTCCTACTTGCATTGGTTTTGCACCTACCAAAACTTTGGCTAAAATGGCCAATCGCATAGCCAAAAAATTCAGAGAGCGTACCCAAGGCGTTTATATAATTGATACCGACGAAAAACGGATAAAAGCTTTAAAATGGACTAAAATTGAAGATGTTTGGGGCATTGGCCGTAGATACGCCAAAAAACTGCAACAACAACAAATTTATACCGCGTTAGATTTTGTTCAGCCTAAAAATAAACCATTCATTAAACAACTTATGGGTGTAATTGGTTTGCGCTTGTTTGCCGAACTTTGCGGCGAAAGCGTTTTGCCCTTAGAAGATGCATCTGATATTAAAAAAAGCATTGCCGTAACACGCAGTTTCGAATCTAAATTATCTAGTTTTAATGATTTGGCCGAACGCGTTTCTACCTTTGCAACCATTTGTTCGCAAAAGCTGCGCAAACAAAATGCATGCTGTTATAGCATGGCCGTTTTTATTCAAGAAAACCGGTTCGACACGCAAATACAAAACTACCATCACAGCACCGTTATTACTTTGCCTTATGCATCTAATTCGGCCTTAACTTTAAGTAATGCAGCTCTTGCTGCGTTAAAAAATATTTACTTACCTAATAAGCAATATCAAAAGGCTGGGGTAGTAGTTATGCAACTTATTCCGCAGCACGAAAAACAATTTAATTTATTTGTTGAAGAAGATGCACGTCATCAAAAACTAATGCAAGCCATTGATCGGATTCATAGTAAAATTGGTGATCGTAAAGTACGATTAGCCAATCAGGATTTAAATAGAACCTGGAAAATGAAACAAAACCATTTATCACGTAACTTTACAACCAATATTCACGATATTATTACGGTAAAATGTTAAAAGCAGATTCAAAACTTACTTTTTTTATTCCGGCAGAAGCAACCTCGCAGTCGGCCTTTTTTTTTGAAGGCGGAATAAAAGCCGGATTTCCTTCGCCCGCTGCCGATTTTGAAGGCACAAAAATTAGTTTAGACGAGTTGGTTATTAAAAATAAAACAACTACGTTTTATGCTAAAGCTTCGGGTAATTCTATGATTAATGCTGGAATAAATGATGGAGATATTTTGGTAATTGATAAAAGCTTAGAACCGCGTGATAATAAAATTGCTGTTTGTTTTATTGATGGAGAATTTACTGTAAAACGTATTAAAACCGGAGCCGATTGTTTGTATTTAGTGCCCGAAAACCCCATGTACAAAACAATTAAAGTTACGCCCGATAATGAATTTGTTATTTGGGGCCTTGTTACCCATGTAGTAAAAGCTTTATAAAAGTTATTCGGCTTTGTAATGGGGTAAAAATTGTTGCAAATACAATTGTTTAATATAAAATAAGTTGGCTTCATCGTTAGCCGAAAATAAATAACGATCTATATTTTCTATACCGCTTAAATAGCTAATAAAAGCATGGCGCGTAGCATCTTGCGTAAGCAATAACTCTTCTTGTAAATACGTATCATAATTGCTTTTTATGCGATTAAAGATGCGGTTATTTCCTTCTTTTTCAATTACTTTTTTCAACATTTTGGTTCGTCCGGTTATGGCATTAATAATCGGATCTAACGACATACCAACGCCTCCGCCCATAACACCGCCCGTAGTACTAACTTCCATTTCAGAGGCAGCTTTTAATAAACGTTCCGATTTTGTATATTCTTTAGCTGGTTTTTGTAAAATACCCAATTCTAAGGCTACGTTTGCTTTCGTATTTATTTTAACTTCATCTAACAAGGTAAAATTGGGTTTTAAAATAATTAGCAATTCATCTTCCTCTAAGTTTTTAGCTGTAATTATGAGTTGTTTAGGGGCATGTTCGGTATGTGTAAATACGAGCGTATCGTTTACTTGTGCGGCTACGGAGAATTTCCCTAACCGATTGCTAATACTGCTGTTTTGATTGTTACGATTGGTAACCAGTACTTGTTCTAATGTATTTTGATGATTACTTACAATACCTTTTAAGCGCGTGTTTTGTTGTGCATAAAGCGCACAATTACTAAACATAAAAATTAAAAAAGGTGTTTTTTTGTAAAACATTAGCTGTAAGTTATGTTCTATAAAAATAAACAATGTATTTAAACTATATAAAAAAAGCGGAGTTGTTTTTTAAAAACAACTCCGCTTTTACAATAAATAACCTTTAACAATTATTTTTTAGGACCCATTTCGTCCACATAATTTTCGTTTTCTATATAATCAGCAACCATTTCTGCGCTGTAATCTACATCTTGTTGTATTTTAAATAGCTTAGTAAAGAAACGTGTTAAACTTTCAAAACCAGTATAAACTACAGGAACAATAACTAAAGTTAAAAATAAAGAAGATAATAAACCTCCAATAATTACTAAAGCTAATCCGCGGTTCATATCTGCTCCGTCACCGGTTGCAGCTGCAATCGGAATCATACCAACAACCATGGCAATGGTGGTCATTAAAATAGGACGTAAACGGGCATGGTTGGCTGCAACTAAGGCGTCGTATGTACTAAAGCCCAATTCTTTTTTATGATTCGCAAAATCTACCAACATAATGGCGTTTTTGGCTACCAATCCAATAAGCATAATAATACCTAAAATGGTAAAAATGTTTAAGGTTTGGTTGAATAAAGCTAAGAATAATAAAGCACCGATGAACGAAAGCGGAATAGAAACCAATACAACTAATGGCGTAACAAAGCTGTCGTACAAAGCAACCATTACCAAGTAAACTAAAATAATAGAAGCTAATAAGGCATAACCTAAGGTACCAAAACCTTCTTCTTGGTTTTCCATATTTCCACCCCAAACAAAAGAAACGCCTGGTTTTAATTCTAACTTACTAAATTCTGCTTGCCATTCTTGCGCAATGGTTCCGGCTGGTTTACCTACAACTTGTGCCTGAATAGAAACAGCTGGCGATTTATCTCGACGTTCTAATAAGGTTGGTCCTGAGCTGAATGTTACATCAGCAAATTGTTCTAATTTGATAGATTGTCCTTGCGAGTTAATAAAAACTAAGTTTTTAATATCGTTAATGCTGGCACGTCCGTATTCGTCAAAACGAATGTTAATTTCGTATTCGGTATCGTCTGCACGGAATTTGGTATCTGTGTTTCCTGAAAAGGCCATTTGCATGGTTGCACCAACCGTTGCAACGTTTAATCCTAACGCATTCATTTTATCGCGATCTACCTGCACGTTAATTTCAGGATTCCCGTCTTCAGAAGTTAATTTTACCTCAGAAGCACCTGGAATTTTGCGTAATAAATCGGCTGCTTTATTTGCAAATTCTAATGCATCAGGTTGTGATGATGCAATAACCGTTAAGTTTAATGGTGCTTGTTCGGCTCCCATAATACCCATTTGTACGGTTTTAATTTTTGCACCAACTAAAATGTTTTCCATTTCGCGTTTTAGCTTGGCAGAGAAAACTTTTGTTGATTCTTTATCGCGATATTCTGGCGCAATAAAAATATGTACTTCGGCTTTGTACGCAGATCCTGAAGTATTAATCATTCCGTCAGAAGCTTGTCCTACCGTAGTAATCATTTTTTCAATTGCTGGGTTGTTCGCCAAATATTCTTCGGCTTTTAGCATCATTTGATTGGTTTTTTCAATAGATGCATCTTTATTCATTTCAATTTGTAAATAAAATTCACCTTTATCATTTCCTGGAAAAAAGTCAGAGCCAATATAACCGCCCCCAACTAAACCAATGGTTGATGCGAAAAATAAAACAACTACCAAAAGCAAGGTGATTATTTTGTTCATTCTGCTCGCTAAAGCCCATTCTAACAAACCGCTTACCCAATGTGTAAATTTGTTTAATACCGATTCGAAACTTAAAATAAAACGACCAAAAATGGTTTTGTTACTTAAATGTTCCATTTTTCCGAAACGCGAAAATAACCACGGTACAATGGTAAAAGATACTAATAAGGATAGTAAAGTTGCAATCATTACGGTAACACAGAATTGTGTTAAAATATCGGCAACTAATCCTGTAGCATTTGCAATTGGTAAAAATACTACCACAATAACTAAGGTAATTGCTGTTACGGTAAATCCAATTTCTGAAGCACCGTCATACGCTGCACGAACTTTGTTTTTACCCATTTCCATATGGCGGTGAATGTTTTCTAATACCACAATGGCATCATCCACCAAAATACCTACTACTAAAGATAAACCTAATAAAGACATTAAGTTTAACGTATAACCCATTAGGTACAACCCAATAAAAGTTGCAACCAAACATAATGGTACGGCAACCATGGTAATTAAGGCATTACGTAAGCTGTGTAAAAACAATAGCATGATAATACCCACCATAACAATGGCAATTAATAAATCGTGCATTACGTTATCAGCGGCACGTAAGGTATAAGTTGTGGTATCTGACGCAACTTCAATTTGTACGTTGTTGCTTTTGTAATCGGCTTCAACTACATTAATTGTTTTGGCAATTAATTCTGAAACGGCAACAGCGTTAGCATCAGATTGTTTAAAAACTTGTAATAAAATGGTGTTTTCTTGATCAATACGCGAAATTTTTTCAATTTCTTTAATTCCGTCTTGAACATCGGCAATATCGCTTAATCGAATTACCACTCCTTTTGGTGTCGTAATTGGTAAATTACGAAGCTCATCAATAGATTTAATTTTACCTGATAAACGAATGGTTGTACGGTTATCTCGAGATTTGGTATATCCGGTTGGGAAATCTAAATTGGCACTTTCAATAGCTTGTTTTACTTGTAAAATAGATAAGCCATAACCTTCTAAACGCTCTGGGTACATACCAACCTGAATTTCGCGTTCTTCACCACCAATCATATCAACTTTTGCTACACCGTTTACACGGGCAAAAATGGGTTGAATTTTTTGATCTAATAAATCGTATAATTCTTTTTCTGATAGGTTTGAGGTAACCGAAAGGTTCATGATCGGAACGTCATCTAACGAAAACTTGTTGATAGATGGTGTTTCGGCCAAATCAGGTAAATCGTTAATAACGGCATTAATTTTTCGCTGTGCATCGGTTAGCAAAAAGTTTACGTCGGCACCGGTGTTTAAGGTTACCATTACCACGGAAACAGATTCGAACGATTTAGATTCTATTTTCTTTACGTTTTCTAACGATGCAACTGCATCTTCTATAATTTTAGTAACGCTGGTTTCTACTTCGGCAGGTGCAGCACCCGGATAAACCGTTTGAATGGTAATTACGTTAATGTCAAATTTAGGTACTAATTCGTACCCCATTTGCTGGTATGAAAATAAACCTCCAAGCGTTAGTATGATAAATAATACTAAAATTAAGCTGGGACGTTTAATTGAAATTTCTGTTACTTTCATTGTAATTGGCTAACTCAGGTTAGTTAATAATTTTGATTGGAGAATCGTTAAATAAGTTTATTTGTCCTGATGTAATAACAACTTCACCAGCATTTAAACCGCTTAAAACTTCAATATAATCACCAAAGCTGCGTCCAGATGTTACCTGAGTTAAAACTGCTTTGTTGTTTTTTGCCACAAATATTTGGTTAGAACTTACCGAACCTACAAAGGCATTACGTGGTACAACCAAAATTGGCGTTTTGCTATCTAATCCGAAATGCGCATTGGCGTACATTCCGGCTTTCAACTTTTGGTCCGGATTATCTGTTACTAAAATTTCTACCGGAAAGTTTAAGCTTGCATCTGCCTTTGGCGCAATAAAAGTAATTTTACCCCAAAAAGCATCTGTTGGAAATACCGATGTAGTAATTTCAATTTTATCTCCCACTTTTAAACCAGCTACATTTTTTTCATCAACAGTAACTTTTAGCTTTAATTCGCTAATATTAACAATATCAAATAAACCTTGACCTGGGTTTACAAAAGTTCCTGGTTCTACATTTTTAGAATTTATGATGCCCGGAATTGTTGCTTTAATAACTGCATCGCTCGAGTTTATTCTGGCATTAGCTAAATTGTTTTTAGCATTTTCTAATTGCAATTTAACCTGATCTAATTGTTGTTTGGTAACGCCGCCGGTTTGGTAAGCACTTTCAAAACGATTAGCATCTGCTAAAGCGGTGTTATATGCTGCTTGTGCGTTGTTTACGCCTACATTAAATTTATCTGCTTTAATAATAGCTAAGGTTTGTCCAACTTGAACACGATCTCCTTCTTTAACAAAAACTTTTTGAACTTGTCCTGAAGTTTCTGCAGATAAATTTAATTGCTGAATAGGAGCAAACGTACCGTTTACAACATTATCTGCATTAATATCTTTAACCTGAACCGTATCAACACGAACAGCAACTGCTGCATTGGTTTCGGCAACAACAGCTGTTTCAGCTTCGTTTTTTTCTTTATTATTATTTAATACATACATTATCCCAGCAAGCGCTGCAACGATAACGATTCCTGTAATTATTATTTTTTTCATTGGATTAGGATTGATTCTATTTTGTTAAAGATTGTAATTCTCCTTTTGCTTTTATTAATTGTATTTCTGCCAACTTATAATCTAGTTGTGCATTGGTGTAATTGTTTTGTGCATCTGCATAAGCTGTTTCTGCATCTAATAAATCGGTAAGCGATGCTAAGCCGTTTTTATAATTATTTTCTACATTATGAAAAACATCTTTAGCTAAAACCACATTTTCGTTTTGAATGTTCAACGTAAGCAAGCTGTTGTTAATTTGAGCAACTGCATTACGAACTTCTAAATCTAAAGCCAATTTGGTGTCTTCAATGGTAGCATCAAAAATATCAATTTGATTTTGAGCTTGTCTAACTTTAGAACGAACGCTAAATCCGTTAAAAACCGGAATGTTTAAGTTTAAACCAATAGCTGCATAATCTGACCAATAAGCACCCGGATAGCTCTGAAACCAAGGTAATTTATCTCCAATACCTAAATAACCATAATTTGCTGTTAAGCTTAAACTGGGTAAACCTTGTGCGGGTTGCTTTTTTGTTTAATTCTAGCAATTCACGTTGTTTGGCAAGTAAAGCAAATTCGGTGCGGTTGGTTAAATTAACATTTACATCGGTTAGTAAAGCAGTGCCATTAATCTCGAATGTATTGTCTTGTACCGAAATGTTTTCGGCAATATCCATTCCTATAAAATATTTTAATGCATTTTCACGAAGCGATAAAGCATTTTCTAATTGCTGCTTGTTACTTTTAATATTGTTAACGGCAACATTGGTACGGTCTAAATCTATTTTTTTAGCCAAACCCGCTTCGTATAAATTCTGAATTACATCACGAACTTGTTCGGTATTGGCTAGGGTGCGATTTACCGTTTCTATTTGCGATTTGGTTTTGTAAACTTCGTAATAGCTAGTTGCAACTTTTTCTATAACCTGCTCGTCAGATAAATTTTTATTTATTTGATAAAATTCGCGCGTTGTTTTTGCAGCTTTTAAACCTGTAAAAACAGCTAAGTTGAATAATTGTTGATTTAAAGAAACAACTGCTCCAGATTGCCATGGGCGTCCCATTTGTATTATTTGTGTTGCTCCATTAAAATTTAAAGCCGTTTGTTGTAAAATGGCATTATAGGTTAACGAACCGGTTGCATTAATTTGCGGTAAAGCATTGGCACGTGCTTCTTGAATTAAAAATTCAGAATTGGTTACCTCTAAACTGGCTTTTTTAGATTCTGCCTTATTTTCTAACGCATAATTTATAGCTTCAGAAAGAGATATTTTTTTTATTTGTGCTTGCAATACAAGCGCTGAAAATAAAATAAAAGCTAGGCTTAGCTTAATTTTCATAAAATTGTTGTTTTAGTTCTTGTAATAAATTAATTCCTTTTTGAGTTCCTATGGCTCTAATGTGATAGTCCATGTATTTGTCCTGATATTCGTTAAACGAGGTTGAACCTTTATAAATTTCATCATCTTCAATTAAATAACTCATTGCATTTTGATGCAGTTTTAATACAAACCAAATGTCAATATCCGGTCTAAACAAACCTTGCTCAATGCCGCGTTGTAAATTTTGCTGAGCACAAAGTTCTATTTTACAGCGTTGGTTGCCTTTTAGTTTACTATGTATTTCAGGGTAATATTTTTTTAATTGTTGTACGCCAGCTGTTTTTTCATCTGTAAATAAGCGTGAAATTTTATTGCGAACCAGTAATAATTGTTCAATTGGGTTTTTTTCTTCGGCATAAATAATGTCAATATCTTCAATAATGCTGTCGGCAATGCATTGCGCACTTTTTTCTACCAATTTGTTTTTGTTTGAGTAGTACTGATAGATTGTTTTTTTAGAAATTCCTAAAGATGATGCAATTTCATCCATCGTAACAATTTTAAAACCTTCTCGCATAAAAAGTTCCATTGCCTTTTCTAAAATTTTCTCTTCCATTTACTTGCTTTTAAATTTGGCACAAATGTATTCAGAAACTTTTTAAACAACAAAAGTTTCCTGAGTTTTTTTTATCTATTAATTAATTAAAAGGATTATTTTAGCAAAAAAAATTACTATGCGAAGTGTTGCAGAATATCAAGAGATATTAAATAACTTTTTAGCCGATATAAAAATACCTACTGAACCTAAAAATTTATACGAACCTATATCTTATATTTTATCTATTGGAGGTAAGCGTATGCGCCCTATTTTAACGCTAATGGGTGCCGAAATATTTGATTGTGATTATAAAAAAGCTTTTCATGCAGCAACTGCGGTTGAATTGTTTCATAACTTTTCATTAATTCATGACGATATTATGGATGATGCGCCTTTGCGTCGTGGTCATCAAACCGTACATGAAAAATGGAATACCAATACCGGAATTTTATCTGGAGATGCCTTGCTAATTTTAGCATATCAATATTTTGAAAATTACGAACCGCACATTTTTAGAGCTTTAGCTAAAATTTTTAGTAAAACAGCTTTAGAAGTTTGTGAAGGGCAACAATTGGATATTGATTTTGAACAACGAAATGATGTGGCGATTGACGATTATATTCTCATGATTAAATACAAAACCGCTGTGTTGGTTGCGGCTGCCTTAAAAATGGGAGCAGTTGTTGCAGAAACATCTGATAAAAATGCCGATTTAATTTATGATTTTGGATTGAATTTAGGTATTGCATTTCAGTTACAAGACGATTATTTAGATGCTTTTGGTGATCCGTTAACTTTTGGTAAGCAAGTAGGGGGTGATATTATTGAAAACAAAAAAACCTTTTTATATTTAAAAGCTTTAGAATTGAGTGATGCTGAAACTAAAAAGCAGTTAATTGCCCTATTTAATAGTAATCCTGAAAATGTTACTGAGAAAATAGAAACTGTAAAACAACATTTTACAGCAACTAAAGCAGTGTTACATACGCAAGAATTAATAGAAACTTATACATTAAAAGCTTTTAAAACTTTAGAAGATTTAGATGTTCCTGCATCTAAAAAACAAGGATTAATAGATTTTGGAAATATGTTAATGAAACGTAACGTATAATTTTATGGACAACAACTTTCAGTTTCCGGCTACGGTAGATCAGCTTTTTGTGCAAGCCAATCAATTGGATTTGTATCAAGCTCTTATTCAACAACTAAGAAAAGATTTTACCTTAGCAAATTCTGAAATTACATTGTCTGAAAATATGTTGCCCGAGCAAGTTTTTGGTGCTGTGCAAAATAAAATTTTTAGTTTGTTGCACCACGATTTTGCTGCTTATTTAAATTTGCTATACATTATAGATGTACCCGAACATATAATTAAAAAGCTCGACGGAAGTGATTTCGGCGAGCTTTCTTATCAAATTAGTTTTTTGCTACTTAAACGCGAATGGCAAAAAGTTTGGTTTAAAAAATATTATTAAAAATATACACGTACAAACGGCATCCAAGCTTGGTTGTAAACCATATCATTTTTATTAAATAAAATATTGTAACGAATACCTACTGTTACATTGTTTTGGCTATATCCTGCGCCTAAAAATAACCCCGTATTCCAAAAGTTCTGTTTTTCAGACGGCGTAATCCACAAATTAGTATTATTTACGCGAAGTTGTTCAAGCTCCACCGAAAGTTGTACCTGCTCAATCGGATTTACTAATCCCAGTAAACTTACGCCATACATATTCGATTTATAAACATTTTTTTGATGCAAGTAGTTGTATTGTAAACCAACACCAGCAGCAACAATTGGGTTAAATTGATATATTGCACTTGGGCCTACTACAATATTTGTCAGGTTGTTACCAATGCCTACGCCTAGGTTTCCACCAAAACGGGTACGTTCCCAAAAATTACTTTTTTGGTTATTTTGAATACCTTCTTGTGCGTAAATGTGAAAACTTAAGCCTAAAAAAAGTGAAATTGTCAGTAAAAACTTCATTTTACCTATATTTTTCTTTGCCATAAATCCTTTATGAAATGTTTATACTATAAAAATACGAAAAACATTGTATTTTTTGCAGAAAGAATTGTAAATTTGCTGTAATATTTAACCAAAAAAGGTCTTTAGACGAGTATATGGATAGGTTTTCCTTTTTAAATGCGGCACATACTGCTTTTTTTGCTGATCTATACGAACAGTATTTGCAGTATCCTGATAGCGTAGAACCAAGCTGGAGAAGTTTTTTTCAAGGGTTTGACTTCGCTAACGAATACAATGGTAATGGTCCGGTTGAGCAATTAACTACGGCTTATAATAACAATTCTTCTAACAGTTCACCAGCTTCTAATCCAGAAGCATTACAAGCTGTTCAGAAGGAATTTTACGTTTTAAGACTAATTGATGCATATAGAACGTACGGACATTTATTGGCAAAAACGAATCCCCTTCGTGAACGTCAAGTAGAAAAACCAGATTTGTCGCTTGCTAAGTTTGGATTAACAAATGCAGATTTACAAACACGTTTTGAAGCTGCAAAAACAGTTCAATTACAAACTTCAACTTTACAACAAATTATAGATCATCTAGAAGCTGTATATTGCTCACACACTGGTGTTGAGTTTACTTACATTTTAGAAGAGTCGAAAAGAAATTGGGTAGCAAACTATTTTGAAGGCCCAAATAATGCGTTATCAAAACAACAAAAACAACATATTTTAGAAAAGTTAATTCAAGCAGCAGCTTTCGAAAACTTTTTCCATACTAAATATGTAGGTCAAAAACGTTTCTCTATAGAAGGTTTAGAGGCTGCAATTCCAATGTTTGATGCTTTAATTGAAGCAGCTGCAGAAAAAGGAGTTAGAGATTTTGTTATGGGTATGGCGCACCGCGGACGTTTAAACGTTTTAGCAAACATTTTTGGTAAGCCAGCAAAAAATATTTTTACTGAATTTGATGGTAAAGATTATGTTGGTGCAGAAGAATCGTATGACGGTGATGTTAAATACCATTTAGGATATACATCAACTAAAGAAACTAAATCAGGACATAGCATTAACATTAACTTGGCACCAAACCCATCGCACTTAGAAACGGTAGGTCCGGTTATAGAAGGTATTGCACGTGCAAAACAAGATAGCTTATATGCTGACGATTTTTCTAAAGTTTTACCAATTACGGTACACGGAGATTCTGCTGTTGCAGGACAAGGTGTTGTTTACGAAACCGTACAAATGTCAAAACTACGCGCATACCAAACAGGTGGTACAATTCGCGTAGTATTAAACAACCAAGTTGGGTTTACTACAAACTTTACTGATGCACGTTCGGGCGTTTATTCTACCGATGTGGCTAAAGTTGTAGGAGCACCTGTTGTACACGTAAATGCTGATGATACAGAAGCAGCTGTAAAAGCAATTTTATTTGCTTTAGATTACAGAATGACATTTAATGAAGATGTTTTTGTAGATTTAGTAGGTTACCGTAAATACGGCCATAACGAAGGTGATGAACCTCGTTTTACACAACCGGTTTTATATAAATTAATTTCTAAACACAAATCAGTACGTAACATTTACAGTGCTCGTTTAGTTGAAAATAACGAAATTACTGAAGCAGAAATCACTGCTTTAGAAACTAAATATAAAAACTTACTTGAGGAAAACCTTGAGGAAGCAAAAGCTACTGAAAAAGCAACCATCATTCCTTTCTTAAAAAATGAGTGGGAAGGTTACAATATTGCCAATCAATCTAAAATGTTACAAACTTTTGAAACTAAAGTTTCTAAAGAAAGATTAGATGAGGTTGCTGCAGTTATAACTGCTTTACCAAGCCATAAAAAATTCATTAATAAAGTTTCTAAATTATTTGGTGACCGATACAAAATGTATTTTGAAACCGATAAATTAGATTGGGCTTTAGGTGAAATGTTGGCTTATGGTACCTTAATGCAAGACGGATTTGATATTCGTTTTTCAGGACAAGATGTACAACGAGGAACGTTTTCACACCGTCATGCCGTTGTTAAAACAGAAGATACTGAAGAAGAAGTTACTGTTTTAAACCGATTAGCTGACGTTAAAGGTAAAATGCATATTTACAATTCTCACCTTTCAGAATATGCTGTTTTAGGTTATGAATATGGATACGGATTAACAAACCCGAAAGCATTACCAATTTGGGAAGCACAATTTGGAGATTTCTCTAACGGAGCTCAAATTATGATTGACCAATATATTACTGCCGGTGAAGATAAATGGAGCAGCCAAAACGGATTGGTTATGTTGTTACCTCACGGTTACGAGCACCAAGGAGCTGAGCACTCATCAGCACGTCCGGAGCGTTATTTACAATTATGTTCAGAACATAATATGTACGTAGCAAACTGTACAACTCCTGCAAACCATTTCCATTTGCTACGTCGTCAAATGATTACTGATTTTAGAAAACCATTAATTGTGTTTTCTCCAAAATCATTGTTACGTCACCCATTAGCGGTTTCGCCAATTGAAGATTTTGTAAACGGATCTTTCCAAACCGTGGTAGACGATCCAATTGTTACAGATAAAAAAGCAGTTAAAACTTTAGTATTTGTTTCAGGTAAGTTCTACTATGATTTACAAGCAGAAAAAGAAAAATTAGGTCGTACAGATATTGCTTTTGTTCGTTTAGAACAATTGTTCCCATTAGATATCGAAGCTATTAAAGCGGTATTGGCACAATATCCTAATGCTTCTGATTACGTTTGGGCTCAAGAAGAACCTAAAAACATGGGGGCGTACGGCTTCATGTTAATGAACTTTGACTTAGTTAAGTTAAGATTAGCTTCGCCAAAAGTTGCTTCGGCTCCTGCAGCAGGTTCGTCAGTTCGTTCTAAAGAACGTTATGCTTATGCTATTGCACAAGTTTTCGATAAAGATTTAAAATAAAAAATATAAAACAACTTCTAAAAAAATATTCCAATGAGTATCTTAGAAATGAAAGTTCCTTCACCGGGGGAATCAATCACTGAAGTAGAAATTGCTACTTGGTTAGTTAAAGACGGAGATTATGTAGAAAAAGACCAAGCTATTGCTGAGGTTGATTCAGATAAAGCAACATTAGAATTACCTGCTGAGGCTAGTGGAATTATTACACTAAAAGCTGAGGAAGGTGATGCAGTTGCTGTTGGTCAAGTAGTTTGTTTAATTGATACTGCTGCTGCAAAACCAGAAGGTGGTGCACCTGCTGCTGAGGCTCCAAAAGCTGCACCTGCTGCTGAAGCTCCAAAAGCTGCTCCAGCACCTGCACAACCAGCAGCTACATATGCTACAGGTTCTGCATCTCCAGCGGCTAAAAAGATTTTAGACGAAAAAAATATTGCTGCTACAGATGTTAAAGGTACTGGTAAAGACGGTCGTGTAACTAAAGAAGATGCAATTAATGCTGTTCCTTCTTTCGGAACGCCAACAGGTGGTGCAAGAAACATTTCTCGCAAAAAAATGTCAATGTTACGCCGTAAAGTTGCAGAGCGTTTAGTTGAGGCTAAAAACACAACTGCTATGTTAACTACATTTAATGAAGTTAACTTAACAGAAGTAAACAAATTAAGAAGTCAGTATAAAGAAGCATTCAAAGCAAAACACGGAGTTTCTTTAGGTTATATGTCTTTCTTTACAAAAGCTGTAACGCGTGCGTTACAATTATTCCCAGATGTTAACTCAATGATTGATGGTCAAGAACAATTAAATTTTGATTTTATTGACATTTCAGTTGCAGTTTCTGGACCAAAAGGTTTAATGGTTCCTGTTGTACGTAACGCAGAATTATTGTCTTTCCGTGGCGTAGAAGCAGACATTAAACGTTTAGCTACAAGAGCTCGTGACGGTCAAATTACAGTTGATGAAATGACTGGCGGAACTTTTACAATCACTAACGGTGGTGTATTTGGTTCTATGTTATCAACTCCAATTATCAATCCTCCGCAGTCTGGTATTTTAGGAATGCACAACATTATTGAGCGTCCAGTTGCTGTAAATGGTCAAGTAGTTATTGCACCAATGATGTACATTGCATTATCTTACGATCACAGAATTATTGACGGACGTGAATCAGTTGGTTTCTTAGTTGCTGTTAAAGAAGCTTTAGAAAACCCAATGGAATTATTGTTAGATAACAATCCAACAAAAGCATTCGAGCTATAGTTCTCTATATTCTATATAAAAAAAGCTACCCAACGGGTAGCTTTTTTATTTTTGTAACAAATACAAATAGCGTTTTTCATAATCTATCAGTGCTTTGTGCGTAATTAATATATCAGCTCCAATAATACCATCAATTGGGGCAACGTTGTGTGTTACCAGAGCTAAGTTTACATGGCTTAAATCTAAGCTAATAAAGGTAACCTTGCTTTTTTTCCATTGTGACAAGCTAAGCGTGTTATCTTTAGCTATTTTAGTTTCAATGCCTCCCTTTCCGGCACCGGTTGCCGTATGGCCGCTTATTGTTGCCGTAATGTTATATTCAATTTCATCTTCAGTACTTATGCAGCTGTTTGAAGCGCCCGTATCTAAAATAAAACGTGCCGGAACGCCATTAACTTTTCCATTAATTATGATATGTTTGCTTTTACAAATTTTGAAAGGAATTTTTTTGTAATTTCTCTCTAATAAGGTTGTACTTTCGTTTACCATTAATACTGATAATAAGTTATAAATTGTTTGTATTTTTGCTAAAATTTGTTTGCATGAAATTTATTGACACGCATTCGCATTTGTATTCCGATCAGTTTGATGCCGATCGTGATGCGGTGTTAGAAAATGCCATAAAAAAAGGAGTTACCAAAATTATTTTACCAGCAATAGATTCGTCTTACGCACCTAAAATGTACGAATTAGAAGCCAGCTATCCTGAAAATATTTTTGTAATGATTGGTTTGCATCCTTGTGATGTTAAAGAAAATTACGAAAATGAGTTGCTTTATATTGAGAACGAATTAAAACGTAGAAAATTTTGTGCGATTGGCGAAATTGGTATTGATTTGTATTGGGATAAATCTACGCTTGAAATTCAGAAAATAGCGTTTCAGAAACAAATTCAACTCGCAAAAAAATATAAACTACCAATTAACATTCATTGCCGTGATGCGTTTGATGAGGTTTTTGAGGTGCTTGAATTAGAAAAAGGCTCTGATTTGTTTGGCGTTTTTCATTGTTTTACCGGAACTTTAGAACATGCCCAACGTGCCATATCGTATAACTTAAAGTTAGGAATAGGCGGGGTGGTAACGTTTAAAAATGGTAAAATTGATACGTTTTTAAATCAAATACCTATAACCGAATTGGTTTTAGAAACTGATGCGCCTTATTTGGCACCCGCCTCCGTACCGTGGTAAACGTAATGAAAGTGCTTACGTGCCTTTAATTGCCGAAAAAATTGCCGAAATTTACCAAATGCCATTAACCGAAGTGGCACAAATAACAACTCAAACCGCGCAAATTATTTTTAAAATATAAATTTGTTAGCGTTTAACTTATAAAAAAAATAAAATGTCTAAATACGATTCCATACGTTTTTTTTACGACAGTGAGGTAAATCCTATATTAAAACAAGTTGTGCATCATCCTATTTTAAAAGCGATGATGAATTATACGTTTCCGGATATGACCGATGAACAATGGAAAGCACAATTGTTGCGAACGCATTCTATTCGTGATTTTCAGGCAAATTTTATTTACCACGCTTTGCAACAAGTAATAAAAAATACGTCTGAAGGTTTATCAACTTCTGGTTTTGAAAAGCTACAACCCAATACGCCGTATTTGTTTATTTCTAATCATCGCGATATTATTTTAGATACGTCATTATTAAATGTTTGCCTTTTAGAAAAAGGTTTGGTAATGACAGCATCTGCCATTGGAGATAATTTATTAAAAAAGCAATCTTTAGAATTGATTGCCAAACTAAATCGTAATTTTATTATTAAACGTGGGTTACCTCCGCGCGAATTACTGTTAAGCTCTAAATTAGTTTCAGAATATATTGAAAAGCTTTTAGTACATAAAAATTGTTCGGTTTGGATTGCCCAACGTGAAGGCAGAACGAAAGACGGAAATGATGCAACGCACCAAGGTGTTTTAAAAATGATTGCTATGGCAGATACGCAGGGCAATGTTTTAGAATATTTTAAAAAGCTTAAAATTGTTCCTGTTTCAATTTCATACGAATACGATCCGAGCGATTCATTAAAAATACCACGCTTGTTAGCGCAAGCGCGTAACGAAGCGTATATTAAAGCTAAAAATGAAGATTTTGTTACCATTTTAAGTGGTTTAATCGGTCAAAAAAAACATATTCATATTCATGTAGGTGATGTTTTAGATGCTGAATTAGATGCTATTGCAGCCGAATTTCCGCAAGCTAACAAACAAATTCAAGCTGTTGCAGCTGCTATTGACGATCAAATATTACAAAACTACAAACTTTGGCCTACCAACTTTGTAGCTTACGATATTGTACATCAAACCAATACATTTGCACATTTATATACCGAAAAAGACAAGCAATTGTTTAAACGCCGTTTAGAAATGCAATTAATGGGCGAAAACGAGCATTTAAAGCAACAATTTTTAAATATGTATTCTAATCCGGTGGTAAACCGTTTAAAATATGGAAGCATCGAATAAAATAAAAATTCTTTTAATTTATACCGGTGGTACCATTGGTATGATTAAAGATTCTATTACCGGCGTTTTAAAAGCTTTTAATTTTGATGAGCTTTTGCATCGTATTCCTGAGTTGAATTTGTTGGATTGTGAAGTAGAAACCTATTCTTTTGAAAATCCAATTGATTCTTCAAACATGAATACAGAACATTGGGTTATGATGGCTGATGTAATTGAAAAACATTATGCTACTTACGACGGATTTGTTGTTTTACACGGGTCAGATACCATGTCTTATTCTGCATCAGCATTAAGTTTTATGTTAGAAAACTTAAGTAAACCTGTTGTTTTTACAGGTTCTCAGTTACCAATTGGTGATTTGCGTACGGATGCGAAAGAAAATTTGATTACAGCCATTCAAATCGCATCGTTAACAGAAAATAATAAACCGGTTATTACCGAAGTTTGCTTGTATTTTGAATACAAATTATACCGCGGTAACAGAACTACAAAAATTAGTGCCGAACATTTTAATGCTTTTACCTCGCCAAACATGCCAGCATTGGCAGAATCTGGCGTGCATTTAAAAGTCCAGAAAGAATTGTTATTACCTAAAACTACAGCAAATACAAACTTGTTAGTTCACCGTAAATTTGATACCCATGTTTTGGTTTTAAAAATATTTCCGGGATTAACAGTTACCATGTTACAAGCTATTTTAAATATTCCGAATTTAAAAGGATTGGTTTTAGAAACTTACGGTTCGGGTAACGCGTACAACGAACCTTGGTTTATTGATGCCATTCAAAATGCGGTTAAAAATGGCATGTTTGTGGTTAATGTTACGCAATGTTCTGCCGGAACCGTTAATATGGAAAAATACGAAACTGGTATTCAATTAAAACAAATTGGTGTTATATCCGGTTACGATATAACAACCGAAGCTGCTGTAGCCAAACTAATGTTTTTATTAGGATTAAAAACAGACCGATCGCAATTTCAAACCGTTTTTGAAACACCGTTGCGTGGCGAATTAACTCAAGAAGTTGCTCATTAAAAAATACATTATGGTAAAAAAACTTTTACAATTCGGCTTTTTGTTATTTTCTGTGTTTGCCTTGCATGCACAAGAACCGATTATTATTGAAAATCCGGTAGATTCTTTATACCGTGAAGATCAGTTTTATGTAAACGTTTCTTATAGCATGATGCAAAACAAACCTTCGGGATACAAACAGCGCGGCTATTTTTCTAATTTTTCTTTTGGTTTTTTGCGAGATTTCCCACTAAACAAACAGCGTAATATTGCTATTGCTCCCGGATTTGGTTATACGTACAGCCATTTAAAAAGTAACTTGTTGATTTTACCAGAAGATGCTATAGCTGGCGCTTCTACAAACGGATCGCAGTTTGAAGTTTTACCTATTGCTTCTTCACGCCGCAATAACATGCAATATCATACTATTGATGTGCCTATCGAATTTCGCTGGCGCACTTCCACACCAGAAAGCCATAAATTTTTTAGAGTTTATGCAGGATTAAAGTTCAGTTACATTTTCGCCGACAAATCGGTTTACGAAGAAGGAGCAGTTCATTATAAAGTAAAAAATATAGATAATTTAAATCGGTTTCAAACCGGAATTTATTTAGCTGCCGGATATAATACTTGGAATGCTTACGCGTATTATGGTTTAACGCCTTTATTTAAAAGCAGTGCAACCAATCCGGAACCTATTAAGTTAAATGCTTTACATGTTGGGCTTATTTTTTACATTTTATAACCACAAAGTAAAAAGCTGTGCTTGGCAATAAATGCCAATTAAAGTGCCCCAAAGCAATTCAGACGACGTATGCGCCTTCATAGCTAATCGAGAAGAAGCTACGCAGCCCGTTAAAACAATTAAGCAACAAATTAGCGTTAAGCTTGGATACCCCGATTTTATATTCATGCCAATAATAAAAGTTGCCATACCGCTAATGCCAATCATATGTAAGCTTATCTTTTTATTCAATAAGGCGGCCAATAACGCTAAAATAGCACTTAACATGGCACCAACAAAAAAATATCTAATTTCGTATTGTGCAATTGGTTTTAAGGAGTAAAAACTAATAAAATAAAAGTAAATGCTTTGTATGGCTAAAGGTAAACGCCTTTGTTTTACATTATTTACCATAATATCTGTTTTTAAAAGTTTAAATGATATTAGTAAATAAAATAGCAAAATAGGTAATATGACTGTTAGCAGAACCACTTGTAATACGAAGTAATACATGGTGTAAACCGAAAAAATAGTTCGGTATACAAAAAAGAAGTAAATTATAGTATAAACCGAAACAAATAACGGGTGAAAAATATATGAAAAAAGTTTTAATATAGGTTTCATAAGTAATTTGTTTCGGTTTTTAATTATATTTTTTTACGCATTCTGGCAACAGGAATATCTAGTTGTTCTCGGTATTTAGCAACCGTTCTGCGCGCAATAGGATAGCCTTTTTCTTTTAAAATATCGGCTAATTTATCGTCTGGTAAAGGTTTGTTTTTATCTTCTTCTTCAATTACATTTTGAAGAATTTTTTTAATTTCAATAGTAGAAACATCTTCGCCCTGATCGTTTTTCATTGCTTCAGAGAAAAAGTCTTTTAACAATTTAACCCCGTATGGTGTATCAACATATTTAGAATTGGCAACGCGTGAAATGGTTGAAATATCTAAACCTACCATATCGGCGATATCTTTCAAAATCATAGGTTTTAGCGTGGTTTCATCTCCGCTTAAAAAATATTCTTCTTGATATTGCATAATGGCTGACATGGTTACCAATAAGGTTTCGTTACGTTGTTTAATGGCATCAATAAACCATTTAGCCGAATCTAGTTTTTGTTTGATAAACTGAACCGCATCTTTTTGTTGATTGGATTTTTCGCGCGTATCTTTATACGTTTGTAACATATCTTTATAATCACGAGAAACGTGAAGCTCTGGATTGTTACGTCCGTTTAAACTTAATTCTAATTCGCCTTCAACAATTTTAATGGTAAAATCTGGAATAATATGCTCAACCGAACGGTTGTTGTCGTAAGATCCGCCTGGTTTTGGGTTTAAACGTTCAATTTCTTCAATCGCTTTTCTCAGTTCTTCTCGATCAATATTAAAACGCGTAATTAGTTTGTCGTAATGCTTTTTGGTAAAGGCATCAAATTGATCTTCTATGATATTAATTGCTAATTCTACCGATTGTGTTGGAGTTTTTGCACGTAATTGTAACAACAAACATTCTTGCAAATCGCGAGCACCAACGCCAGCTGGTTCTAGCTGATGAATAATTGTTAAAACGCGTTCTACCGTTTCTTCGTCGGTATAAATACCTTGCGTAAAAGCCAAATCGTCAACCAAATCTTGAGTTGTACGACGTAAATAACCCATATCATCAATGCTGCCAACTAAAAAATCGGCTATTACCCGATCTGCATCGGTCATGATAAAGGTGGTTAATTGATTTATTAAATCTTGATGAAAGCTTACGGCTGCAGCAAACGGCATTTCACGTTCCTCATCATCTTCGCTATAATTATTGCTTTGTAGCTTGTATTCTGGCGTTTCGTCGTCGCTTAAATATTCATCAATATTAATTTCGTCTGTTTCTATAGATTGGCTGTCGCCATCGTCGTATTCGTTGGTGTCGTAATCGTCAAGCTCTGTATCGCTATCTTCTTTACCAGTTTCTAAAGCAGGGTTTTCTATCAGCTCTTCTTTTAATCGTTGTTCAAATGCCATAGTGGGCAGCTGAATCAATTTCATTAATTGAATTTGCTGGGGAGAAAGTTTCTGAGATAATTTTAATTGTAAATGCTGCTTTAACATAATAATAAGATCGGATGGTATAAAAAAAGTTCCAAGTTAAAGTTACTATAAAAACTTAAAACTTGAAACTTTGTTATGGGTTTATGCTGTAAATTTTAACTTAAAATTCTGCGTTTTGTGGTGTACGTGGGAAAGGAATTACATCACGAATGTTTGTCATTCCGGTTACGAATAATACCAATCTTTCAAAACCTAAGCCAAAGCCCGAGTGAACGGCTGATCCGAATTTACGTGTATCTAAATACCAGTATAATTCTTTTTCATCAATTCCTAAAGCTTGCATTTTTTCTAGTAATACGTCGTAACGTTCTTCACGTTGTGAACCTCCAACAATTTCACCAATACCAGGGAATAAAATATCCATTGCACGAACGGTTTTTCCGTCTTCGTTTAAACGCATGTAAAATGCTTTAATTTTTGCTGGATAATCAAATAAAATTACTGGACATTTAAAGTGTTTTTCTACCAAGAATCGTTCGTGTTCCGATTGTAAATCTGCACCCCATTCGTCAATAATATATTGGAATTTTTTATTTTTATTTGGTTTTGATGCTTTTAAAATATCAATAGCTTCGGTGTATGAAACGCGTTTAAAGTTGTTGTCTAAAACAAAGTTTAGTTTTTCTAACAACGCCATTTCTGAACGTTCTGCTGCTGGTTTAGATTTCTCTTCTTCTAATAATCTAGATTCTAAGAATTTTAAATCATCTGGACATTTTTCAACCGCGTATCTTACTACATATTTAATAAAATCTTCGGCTAAATCCATGTTACCATCTAAATCGCAAAAAGCAACTTCTGGTTCAATCATCCAGAATTCTGCTAAATGGCGTGATGTGTTTGAATTTTCTGCACGAAACGTAGGGCCAAAGGTGTATATTTGACCTAATGCCATAGCGTAAGCTTCACCTTCTAATTGACCAGAAACGGTTAAATTGGTGTGTTTTGCAAAGAAATCTTCTTTGTAGTTAATTGTTCCGTCTTCGTTTCTTGGAGCTGATCCGTCTAATGGTAACGATGTTACTTGAAACATTTCGCCTGCGCCTTCGGCATCAGATCCGGTAATAATTGGTGTGTTTACATAAGCAAAACCACGCTCTTGAAAATATTGATGAACTGCGAAAGCCAATACAGAACGAACACGCATAATTGCACCAAATGCATTGGTACGAATACGTAAATGAGCGTTTTCACGTAAAAATTCTAACGAATGTTTTTTAGGTTGCATTGGGTATTTTTCTGGATCAGAATCACCCAAAATTTCTATTTTAGAAACCTGAACTTCATAATTTTGTCCGCTTCCTTTACTTTCTACCAAAGTACCAATTACAGAAATAGCTGCTCCGGTGGTAATGCGTTTTAATAATTCGTCAGGTGTGTTTTCAAAGTCAACAACACACTGAATATTATTTATTGTAGAGCCGTCATTAACAGCTATAAACTGTTTGTTTCTGAAAGTTCTAACCCAACCCTTTACGTTAACTTCTTGCAAAGCGTTTGTTCCTGAAAGGAGCTCTTTAATTTTAGTGTGTTTCATTACTACTTGATTTTTGTTTAACTACTACATTTGGTTATTCAGTTGTTTTATAAACAAATGCTTGCAAATGTAATGAAATTGTATGTGATTTTATGCATAGTTATATTATAATTAAGGATAAAATGCTCACATTGTTGTATAAAAAAATCCTTTATCTTGGTGGATAAAGGATTTTTAAAAACTTATACTTTCATTATTTCGGCTTCTTTAACCGCTAAAAGTTCGTCTATTTTTTTAATAAAGTTGTCTGTTAATTTTTGTACTTCATCTTCAGCAACTTTACACATATCTTCAGATGTGCCTTCTTTTTCTAATTTTTTAATATCAGAATTAGCATCCTTACGTACGTTACGAATGCCAATTTTAGCTTCTTCAGCTTCGGCTTTCGCTTGTTTTACTAAATCTTTACGACGCTCTTCTGTAAGCACAGGAATATTAATAATAATAGATTCTCCGTTGTTCATTGGGTTTAACCCTAAGTTCGCAATTAAAATTGCTTTTTCGATAGGAGTAATCATGCTTTTTTCCCATGGCGTTACGGTTAACGTTCTTGCATCAGCAGCGTTTACGTTTGCAACTTGTGAAAGCGGCGTTTGCGCTCCGTAGTAATCTACAAAAACTCCACCTAACATTTGCGGTGATGCTTTACCAGCACGAATATTTAAAAATTCTTTATCTAAGTGGTTTAACGAACCTTGCATTGATTCTTTCGCACTGTCTAAAATAAAATCTATTTCTTCTGTCATTTTGCTAAAAATTATAGTAAAATTATATGTTTACAACAGTTCCGATATTTTCGCCTTTACAAACTTTTAATAAGTTTCCTTCGGTATTCATATCGAAAACTAAAATGGGTAGCTTGTTTTCTTGACTTAAAGTAAAGGCTGTGGTATCCATTACGTTTAAACCTTTGCTTAACACATCTTCGAATGAAATGTAATCAAACTTAATTGCATTTGGATTTTTTTCTGGATCTGAATCGTAAATACCATCTACGCGAGTACCTTTCATAATTACATCAGCTCCAACTTCAATTCCTCGTAAAACTGCTGCTGTATCAGTTGTAAAATATGGGTTTCCAGTTCCTGCTCCAAAAATTACAATACGTCCTTTTTCTAAATGGCGAGTTGCACGGCGTTTGATATAGGGTTCAGCAATTGCTTCAATTTTCAAAGCAGTTTGTAAACGCGTTTTCATACCTGCAGCTTCTAAAGCACCTTGTAAGGCCATACCGTTAATAATGGTAGCTAACATGCCCATATAATCGCCTTGTACACGGTCCATGCCGTTTGATGCGCCAGCAACACCTCTAAAAATGTTACCTCCGCCAATTACAATGGCAATTTCTATACCTAAATCATGAATTTGTTTGATCTCGGTAGCGTATTCTGCTAACCTTTTAGGATCAATTCCATATTGGCGTTCACCCATTAACGCTTCACCACTTAACTTTAAAAGGATTCTTTTGTATTTCATTATGATATCAGATTCGATTGCGCAAATATAAAATTTTATCTTCTTTAAATAGGTATAATATTTTTATAAATTTCCTACTTCTGTTTTTTCAAAAGTACTTTTGGCTTTTTTGTATCCAATTTCAAAAATTTTGTCCATAATTCGTTTGTTGGTTTCAAAAGTGCTGTATTGAGCCAATTCACTAGGTTGGATTAAAATATCGCACATTCTAAATTTGTTTTGATTGGTTTGATGTTGCATCAAATCTAACGCATGGCTCATAACATTTTTAATAGAAGTTAAATATTTTTCGTCAACCTTTTGTAACGGGCTTACGTACGAGCCGATAAGCAAATCGCAACGTCCTTGAATTACATCGGTTGGAAAATGGTTTAGAATGCCACCATCTGAATAAATTACTTCGTCAATAATATGTGGTGACATAACGCCAGGAAATGCACACGAGGCCATAATGGCATCAACAATTTTAGATTTTGCATCAAAAATGCGTATGCGATTGCGTACCATATCGGTAGCGGTTATGTAAAGCTTAATTTTTAAATCGCCAATTATAGCATCTTCAAAAATAGTATCAAAAACGGTTTTTAGGGCTTGAGAATCTATAAATCCGGCTTTACGTAGGGTAAAATATTTCCATCTAAAAAAATCGATTTTTTTTACAAAATCTAAAATTTCTTTCGAACTGAATCCCCAAGCATATAAAGCACCAACAATGGCACCCGCACTGGTTGCTGAAATCATGTTGGGTTTTATATCTAATTCTTCAAGATATTTTAAAACACCAGCATGTGCAACGCCTTTGGTTCCGCCACCCGAAAAGGTTATTCCGATATTTTTACAATTTTGAATCATATTGCCATTAAAAAAATCACTAAATTTATAGTTTAATTATAGTTAAATAAAAAATGGAAGCTTTAACAATTGCCACTGCTTTTACTTACGCAGCTTATCGTGAAAAAGTTAGTCAAGATTTACAATATAAATTAACGCATACTCCAGACGATGCTTTACTGCCTTATACGCAACTGAATGAAACGCGTATGAATCGTTTAGACAAAACTATTGTTTTAACGGATGAAGTTCGTGCTAAATTGCAACAACTTAAACAAAAATATACATTTTACGTAATTAGTGAAGGCTGGTGCGGGGATGCGGCTCAGTTATTACCTGTAATAAATAAATTAGTTGAAGGTACAGATGCTATTCAGCTAAAAATTATTTTTAGAGATGATAATTTAGATATTATGAATCAATATTTAACCAACGGTTCTCAATCTATTCCAAAGTTAATTATTTTAGATGATAAAGATGATGAGGTTGCTGTTTGGGGCCCACGCCCGGTTCCTGCTACCGAATTAATTCAGGAAAATAAAAAACAATTTGGTAAAGTTACGGACGAAGGTAAAGCTGCATTACAAGTTTGGTATAATAAAGATAAAGGTGAAACTACGCAAAAAGAAATTGTTGCGTTATTAAAATAAAAAAAAATCCCGTTTTAAAACGGGATTTTTTTTATTTTAATATACACCTAAAGCTTTTAAAAATATATTTAAACTCCAAATAATAATTAGTAAACCAACACCAATAAACATTTGTTTTACAGGTAATTTACCTGCTAATTTAGCTGCCAAAGGTGCTGCAATGGTTCCGCCTAAAACTAAAGCTAAAATAAGTTGCCAATGCCCAATACCAATAACAGTAAAAAAAGTTAATGCGCTGGCCATGGTAACAAAAAACTCGGTTAAACTTACCGTTCCAATAACATATTTAGGTGTTTTTCCTTTAGATATTAAAGTACTGGTAACTACCGGTCCCCAGCCGCCGCCGCCAAATGAATCTAAAAACCCTCCAATTCCGGCTAACCAACCTACGCGTTTAATTTTTTTACGCGCTGTACGTTTTTTAAAGGCATTGGTAAATATTTTAATTCCTAAAATTAACGTATAAGCAGCTAATATAGGTTTAATAATATTTGCATATTCATCTCCTAAGGTAGAAAGTAAAATAGCCCCAATTACGGCACCAGCAATACCCGGATAAACAATGTTTTTTAATAGTTTTTTGTTGATGTTTCCAAACTTATAATGGCTAAATCCGGAAGCTCCACTAGAAAATATTTCGGCCGTATGAATACTACTGCTGATCGACGGTAGCGGAACGCCTAAATACAATAAAGCTGCAGTACTGGTAACTCCGTACCCCATTCCTAAAGCGCCATCAATCATTTGGGCAATAAAACCTACGCAAAGTAATATTACAAAACGATCGTCGGTGTTTTCATTTAAAAATTGAAAAGCCAGATTTACATCCTGCCAAGTAAAATAAAAAGAAAGAATGTTAATGAACAATAAAATAATGAATGCTAAAAAGCTAAATAAAGCAATGTGCCTCCATTTTTTTTCACCATTTCCTCTTTTTCGTTTATCAACTTTGCTTAGGCTAAAAGTTTCTTCTATCGGTATTTCTTTATCATGTGCTAATGCCAACCAAGTTTTACTGCTTTTGGTTGGGTTCACAACAATAACTAAACTAACTAATTGTAAATAATTTTCGGTTAACAATTCTACGCGCTCCACTTGCGGATCTTTATCCATTAAAGCACGAATATCGTCGCTTAAACTTGGCGCATAAACAAAAATTTTGCCTATAATTTTGCTTTGCAATAATTTGTTAAGTTCTTCGGCTGCTGCCGTAGAACCGCCAATTAGCAAAACTTCTATTTTTTTCGGGGTAGATTTGTTTCCCATAACTTATTCTAATATTCCGGCACCTACAGTAACATTCGAATTTTCATCTATAAATATAATTCCACCTTGTGCTTGTAAATTAGCAAAGGCATCATATGCCATTGGCGTTACTGTTTTAAGATTGATTTTAGCAATTTGATTTAATTGTACTTCTGTAGCATCAAATTGTTTTTCGAACGTATTTACATCAACCAAATATTTAATAGATTTTACCACCGCTTTTAAACGATTGGTTTGATTTTGAATTAAATATTTACTACCAACCTGAAGTGGCTTTTGGTGCATCCAACAAACCTGAACTTCTAGCTCATTACTAAATTGAGGTAGCTGATTTAAGTTTACTAATAAATCACCTCGGCTAATATCAATATCTTTATCTAATTGAATTACGGCAGATTGTGGTGCAAAAGCTTCGTTAACTTCTTTTAAATTTACTTCAATTGTTGCAATGGTTGCTTCAATTTCAGATGGATAAACTTTAATTTTATCTCCCTTTTTAAATATTCCGCTTGTAATTTTACCGGCGTAACCGCGATAATCGTGTAATTCGGTAGTTTGAGGACGAATAATGTACTGAACCGGAAAACGGCTTGCTTCTAAATTTACGTGCTCTTGAATATTAACCGTTTCTAAAAAGCTTAATAATGTTGGGCCGTTGTACCAAGGCATTTTTGCTGATGCATCTACAATGTTATCACCGTTTAAAGCGCTAATTGGTATAAATGTTACTTGGTTTAGGTTTAATTTTTTGCTTAGTTCTTGAAATTCGGCTTCAATGTTACGGTAAATAGCTTCGTCAAAATCAACTAAATCTAGTTTATTAACCGCAACTACAACTTGTGGAATTTTTAGCATAGATGCAATAAACGCATGGCGTTTGGTTTGCTCGCTAATACCGGTACGTGCATCAACTAATAAAATAATTAATTGCGAATTTGAAGCACCGGTAATCATGTTACGCGTATATTGAATGTGCCCAGGCGCATCGGCAATAATAAACTTACGTTTTGGTGTAGAAAAATATTTATATGCTACATCTATAGTAATACCTTGTTCGCGTTCGGCACGTAATCCGTCTGTAATTAAAGCTAAATCTAAAACGCCATTGTCTTTAAATTTGCTTGCTTTTTCTATTGCTTCAATCTGATCAATTAAAATACTTTTGCTATCGTATAATAAACGACCGATTAAAGTACTTTTTCCGTCGTCAACATTTCCGGCGGTTATAAATCGTAATATATCCATTTGTGCGTTTCGTAATAATTAAAAATAACCTTGTTTTTTGCGATCTTCCATTGCTGCTTCAGAAATTCTGTCGTCAATTCTGGTTTCGCCACGTTCGCTGGTTTTAGAAGCCATAATTTCGCTAATAATATCATCAATAGAATGCGCTTCTGAGGCAACTGCTGCAGTACATGTCATATCGCCCACGGTGCGGTAACGTACATTTTCATTGGTAATAATATCGCTTTCTTCAATAACCACAAATTCGTTTGTTGCTAATAATTGGTTTTGAACGTGAATAACCTCTCGGTTGTGTGTGAAGTAAATAGAAGGTAATTGAATGTTTTCGCGCTTAATGTAGTTCCAAATATCTAATTCGGTCCAGTTGCTAATCGGGAAAGCTCTTACGTTTTCGCCTTTGCTAATTTTTCCGTTATATAAGTTCCACAATTCTGGGCGTTGTAATTTAGGATCCCAACCGCCAAATTCGTCACGAACCGAGAATATACGCTCTTTCGCACGTGCTTTTTCTTCGTCACGGCGAGCACCTCCAATACAACAATCCAATTCAAATTCTTCAATGGTTTCTAAAAGCGTGTACGTTTGTAAAGCATTACGGCTTGCAAACTTACCTTTAGCTTCTTTTAAACCTTGGCGTTTAATGGTATCTTCAACTTTTCTAACAATTAGTTTTTCACCAATTTGCTCGGCCAGTTTGTCTCTAAATTGTAAAACTTCCGGAAAGTTATGTCCGGTATCAATATGAATTAATGGAAAAGGGAATTTTCCTGGTTTAAAGGCTTTAAGTGCTAAATGCACCAAAGTTATACTATCTTTTCCGCCACTAAAAAGCAATGCCGGGCGTTCAAATTGCCCTGCAACTTCTCTAAATATATGAATTGATTCAGATTCTAATTGATCTAAATAATCTAGTTCGTATTTTGTACTCATGTTATTTATGTATATGTAGTCCACATTCTTTTTTTGATGCATCTTCCCACCACCAACGGCCGGCTCTAAAATCTTCGCCTTCCTGAATTGCACGCGTACATGGTGCACAGCCAATGCTCACAAAACCTTTTTTGTGCAAGCTGTTGTATGGAATTTGGTTGTTGGTAATAAATTCTTGAACCTGATCGGTTGTCCAGAATAAAATAGGATTGAATTTTATAATTTGATGCGTTTCATCCCATTCAAAAACCGGAATATCTTTTCTGTTTGGTGAATGTTCAGCACGCAATCCGGTTATCCAAACTTGTTTACCTTGTATTGCTTGGTTTAACGGAATTACTTTACGGATGTTACAACATTGCTTTCTGTTTTCTACCGATTGATAAAATGAATCGGGCCCTTTTTCGGTTAAAAAAGCACTTAATTCTGCTGCGGGTGGGGTATAGGTTTTAATTTTTACTTTGTACTTGGCTACGGTTCTGTTCCACGTTTCATACGTTTGTTCAAACAAACGCCCGGTATCTAAAGTAAAAATTTCTACAGGTTCATTTTTTAGTAAAAAAGTGATTGCCTGATCTTCATAACTAAAGCTTGTAGAGAAAACAATTTCAGAAAAATGTTGTGTTAAATAGGCTATTTGTTGTTGAAAATCAAGTTTGTCGATGCCTTGTTCTAACAACGCATCGTATTTGGTTTTTAATACGGTATTCATCACGTAAGTTTATATATACAAATATATAAATTCTATAAGTTATACCAAAATGGTATAGTTTTAATGCAAAAAAAATAGATGATTAGCCTTTTATAAAGGCTTCAAGGGTTGCTTGCATCATGCTAGCACGGGTTTCGTCACGAATAATAATTAATTGTTTGCGTAAATAACAAGTTGCTTCGTCTAAACAATCATCACATTTTTCGTAATAATTTAATGAAACGCAAGGCGTAAGAGAAATTGGACCGTCAAAAATACGGTATAAATCGGCCAGAGAAACTTCTGAAGGATGTTTAAGTAAGTAATATCCGCCGCCAATGCCTTGTTTGCTGTTTACTAATTTCCAGCGTTTTAATTCTAACAAAATTTGCTCCAAAAATTTTTTTGGAATATTTTCTTTTTCGGCAATATGTGCTGTAGTTAAACTGCCTTGTTGGTAGTTTCTTGCCAAGCAAACCATTGCTTTTAATGCGTATTTACATTTTTTAGAAATCATAACTTTGTTTTAGAATTGCTGTTTGTTACAGCACATTGCTAGGACAAAGCTAACAAATTTATTTGTATTAAAACGATGAAGTACGTGGTTTGGTTTGATTTAACGAATTAGTTCTAAAAAATACGAGGTTGGTGTGTTTTGGTACAATGTTATTTTAATTTGAATATCTGGATCGCCTGGATATTTAACTACTTCGTACAAACGTAAGCTATCAATTGTAGTTGCATTTTCATTTTTTTGGGAATCAAATTTTGCATCTGGATATTCGTTTTTTACATCGTTTAAAAATGAATCTGCATGAATTCCGGCTAAAGAAATTGCTTCGTTTTCTGGTTTGTCATAGCCATAAATACTTCCTTTAAATATGCTGTTTATTGCATATTGCTTTTGACTTAATGTAATATTCATAATAAATGGTTTAAATTGTATTTAAATGTACGTTTTGTTAAAGACAAAATAGGACGTTACAAAAAAAAGAAAGCAAAATGCTTTCTTTTAATTTATTCGTTTTAATGTAATTTTATTATCTAAACTCATGCCGCCGGGGTTACAACCTGGTTGTTCTTCTGGAATTTCGATGCCTTGTTTTTTAAAATGAGTAACCCAAATTGGAAAATAATCTGCAGAATTTGGTTCTTTGTACGTCATCGGAAATAATTGAAAAAACGGTTGATTGTTATTGGCAGTTAAAAATGCATCGTAAATTAATTCTGAACAATAATATTTTCCGTTGTTGTATATAAAATCACTATCGTACGGAATGCCTAATTGGTTTTCTGAAAAAGTTAAAGCGTTTGGAATTAACTTTTGGTATTCGGGTAATAATTCTCCAACATAAATCGGATCTTTAGAATAAGCCAAAAATGTTTTTATGGGTGTTTTAACAACGGCCTTGCCAATGGCTTCGTAAACAAAAGTTTCTCCGTTTTGTACCACAACCAATCCCATATGATTAAACTTTTCGTTATTATATCCTTGCGTAACCGCATTTATGGCATCGCACATTGGTCCGCAATTGATGTTAATAAATAATAAATCGCCGTTTTTAAACGAATGGTTTTGTGCTGTAAAAAGCTGAGTTAGCAATAACGCAAGTAAGAAAATTATTTTTTGAAAGATGTTTTTTATAACAGACATGATTGTAATCGATTTAAATTGAAAAAAGAAGCTTATTCAGCTTCTTTATAATTGGGGTTATATGTTTTTTCAAAATCAAGAGGATGCACGGCATCGTTAACCGAATACGCTCCAATTTTTGTTCGGCGTAAAGCAGTTAAATGTGCTCCCGATTGTAAAGCTTTTCCGAAATCGTAAGCTAATGATCGAATATAAGTTCCTTTGCTGCAAACTACTCTAAAATCTATTTCAGGTAAGGCAACGCGGGTAATTTCGAAAGTCATAATTTCAACTTTGCGTGCTGCAACTTCAATTTCTTCTCCTGCGCGAGCATGTTCGTACAAACGTTTGCCATCTTTTTTAATGGCAGAAAATACAGGTGGAAACTGATCGATTTCTCCAAGAAACGTTTGGCGTGCTTGTTCAATCAATTCATCTGTAATATGTTCGGTTGCAAAAGTTTCGTTTATTTCGGTTTCTAAATCGTACGATGGTGTGGTTGCACCAACGGTAATGGTGCCGGTATATTCTTTAATTTGCCCTTGTAATTCAGAAATTCGTTTGGTGAATTTGCCCGTGCAAATAATTAATAAACCTGATGCTAACGGATCTAACGTTCCGGCGTGCCCAATTTTAAATTTTTTAGGTAATCCTAAGTTTTTAATTAAGGCATATTTTACTTTGTTAACAGCCTGAAAAGAACTCCAAGTTAAGGGCTTGTCGAGTAATAAAATTTGACCTTCTTGAAATTCTTCTGGAGATAATTTTGTCATTATTTATTTTAAAAATGTATATAGGATTACAAAAACTCCTACAATAGAACAATAGATTGAAAAATATTTAAGCTTGGCTTTTTTAACAAATTCAATCATCCATTTACAAGCAAATAAGCCCGAAATAAATGCAGCTAAAAAACCACAAGCTAAAGGTAAAATATCAAAAGTTAATGCAGCTTCTGCTTTAGATGCATCTAAATATTCTTTAGCAGCAGCACCAATTATTAAAGGCAAAACCATTAAAAACGAAAAGCGGGCTGCTTTAGCTTTATCATCGCTCAAAATGATTGATGTTGAAATGGTTGATCCTGATCTCGAAATTCCGGGTAGCAACGCAGCAACAGCTTGTGCTAAACCAATAATTATAGAATCTTTATAACTAATATCTTTTCCTGTGCTTTTTGCTTTATCGGCTATGTACAATAAGGTTGCGGTAATTAATAGCATAAAACCAACTAAGCGCAGGTTAGAAAATAATTCTTCTAGCGTATCTTTTAAAAACAGTCCAACAATTACTGCTGGAATCATAGAAAGAATAATTTTTAAAGAAAACTGCGTTTGTTCGTTCCATTTAAACTGAAACAAACCTTTTATAATTTCTAAAATATCTTTTCTGAAAACCACAATGGTGCTTAATGCTGTTGCAAAGTGCAAAATAATGGCAAACATTAAGTTTTGGTCTTCTTCGTATTTTAATCCTAAAATTTCTTGTGCAATTACAATGTGCCCGCTCGATGACACAGGTAAAAATTCGGTTAATCCTTGTACAATACCAACAATTATGGCTTTAATAACTTCAATCATTACTTCACTTTCTGTTTAGCAAAAATAGAATATACGCAAATAGCAAAGCCCAATAAAACTATTGTTGGTGCTAAGTGAATGCGTCTAAAGCTAAAAATAGCGTCGCTGTAAACTTCTGGGTTGTCGCTACCGCCGCCAATCATTAATATAAAACCAAGGGCAATGGCAACAATACCACCAATTAGAATTTTATACTGATATGCAGAAAATAACAGATTCTGTTTTGTTTCTTTTTCCATAAAAATTAATATAAATCGTCTGTACGTAAATTTAAAAATCGTTGTGTTGCAAAAAAGGTACTAACAAAGGTGATAAAAAAGCCGAATAAAAGTACGCCTACAAAAACAATAGCCATAGCGCCATAATCTTGCAATATGCCTAAACTCGGAAACCATTTGTTTACATAAACCAATAAAATAATTAGGCCAATAATTGCTAGTACAGAACCTATTAAACCCAATAATAAGCTGCGCTTAATAAAAGGTTTGCGAATAAAGGCTTTGGTTGCACCTACCATTTGCATGGTTTTAATTACAAATCGGTTAGAATATATAGATAAACGCAGCGCGCTGTTAATTAACAGCATAGAAATTACCATAAAAATACCGCTAATAATTAAGGTCCAGTAGGTAATGCGTTTAATATTTTCGTTAGCTAAATCAACCAAACGTTTGTCGTAAATAACTTCGGCAATATGCGGGTTGTTTTTAAAATCGGCTTCAATTTGTGCTAAGCTATCGCTTTCTACATAAGCACCTAATAAATTTAAATCAAATGAATTTGGTAACGGATTCATTCCTAAAAACTGCATAAAATCTTCGCCTACAATATCTTTATTGTTTGCCGCTGCTTCTTCTTTAGAAATAAATACATAACCTTTTAAGTAGTTTTTACTTGCCAATTCTGCATCAAAAGCTTTAAGAATAGAATCGTTCGCTTCATCTTTAAAATAAACCGACATCGGAATCTTTTCTTTAAAATTATTCGATATTTTTTCTGAATGAATTAAAAACAAGCCCAAAGCGCCCAGTAAAAAAAGCACTAAAAAAATACTAATTACTACAGAAAAGTAGGATGAAATTAATCTTCGTCGCTGAAACTTGTCGTATGATGATGCCATTATTATTAAATTTGAACTGTAAAAATATTAAAGATTTTTGTAACTAAAGCAGATTGTGTGGCTTAAAGTTTTTACATTAATACAATAAGCGTAAATTTGCACTTTATGATGTGTTACAAGTACCACAACTTAAACACAAAAATATACAAAAAATTCCGTTTAAATACGATAAAAAATACTCATGAAATATAATCCAAACGAAATCGAAGCCAAGTGGCAAAAGTACTGGAGCGATAACCAAACGTTTCAAGCAGTTAATAACGCAGCTAAACCTAAGTATTATATTTTAGACATGTTTCCTTATCCATCAGGAGCAGGTTTACACGTAGGGCATCCGTTAGGTTATATTGCCTCAGATATTTATTCGCGTTACAAACGCCATCAGGGGTTTAACGTACTGCATCCGCAAGGTTATGATTCTTTTGGATTACCGGCAGAGCAATATGCTATTCAAACCGGCCAACATCCGGCTATTACTACCGAAACTAATATTAATCGCTACCGCGAACAATTAGATAAACTTGGATTTAGTTTTGATTGGAGCCGTGAAGTACGCACATCAACGCCAGAATATTACAAACATACGCAATGGATTTTTATTGAGTTGTTTAATTCTTGGTATAATAAAGATACCGATAAGGCCGAAAACATTTCAACTTTAGTTGCGCTTTTTGAACAAAACGGAAATGCAAATGTTCATGCTGTTGCAGATGATAATATTCCTGTTTTTACAGCTGCACAATGGCAAGCTTATACAGCAGACGAAAAAGAAAGCATTTTATTAAAATACCGTTTAACGTATTTAGCAGAAACCGAAGTTAACTGGTGCCCGGCATTAGGAACGGTTTTAGCTAATGACGAAATAATTAACGGGCTTTCAGAGCGCGGAGGGCATCCGGTTATTCGCAAAAAAATGACGCAATGGTCGATGCGAATTTCTGCTTATGCAGAGCGCTTGTTACAAGGTTTAGAAACTATTGATTGGTCTGAATCTATTAAAGAATCGCAACGCAATTGGATTGGTAAGTCGGTTGGTGCATCAGTAACTTTTAAAGTTAAAGATGCTGATGCTGAAATAGAAGTTTTTACCACACGCCCCGATACCATCTTTGGCGTGAATTTTATGACTTTAGCTCCAGAACATGAATTGGTAGCTCAACTTACTACAGCAGAACAAAAGGATGCCGTACAAGCTTACGTTACTGCAACAGCTAAACGCTCGGAACGCGAACGTATGACCGATGTTAAAACCATTACTGGGGTATTTACTGGTGCGTATGCAGAACATCCGTTTACCAAACAACCTGTAGCAATTTGGATTGGCGATTATGTATTAGCAGGATACGGAACCGGAGCAGTTATGGCTGTACCTTGTGGTGACGAACGTGATTATGCGTTTGCTAAACATTTTGCAGGCCAAAAAGGCATGCCAGAAATTGTAAATATTTTTAATCAAGATATTTCAGAAGGTGCCTATACCGAAAAAGATGGTTTTGAATTAATTAATTCTGACTTTTTAAACGGTTTAGATTATAAAGCTGCTTTGCCTAAAGCAATTGAAGCTTTAGAACAAATTGGCCAAGGTAAGGCAAAAGTAAATTACCGCTTGCGTGATGCAGTTTTTTCACGTCAGCGTTATTGGGGTGAACCATTTCCGGTATATTATGTAAACGGATTACCTAAAATGATTGATCCAAAACATTTACCAATTGTTTTACCCGAAGTAGAAAAGTATTTACCAACAGAAGACGGACAGCCACCATTAGGTAACGCATCTGTTTGGGCTTGGAACACCGAAACAAATCAAGTTGTTGCTAATACAGAAATTAACAACAAAACTATCTTTCCGCTAGAATTAAATACTATGCCAGGTTGGGCTGGTTCTTCTTGGTACTGGTTGCGTTATATGGATGCGCAAAATGAAACCGAATTTGCAAACCCAGATGCAATAGCATATTGGGAAAACGTAGATTTATACATTGGTGGTAACGAGCACGCAACGGGACATTTATTATATTCTCGTTTTTGGAACAAGTTTTTAAAAGATCGTGGTTTTGTTGCAGCGGAAGAACCGTTTAAAAAACTGATAAACCAAGGTATGATTTTAGGTACTTCAGCACTTGTTTACCGCATTGAAGGTACTAACACGTTTGTATCTAAAGGAAAAATTGGTGATCATAAAGTACAACCTATTCATGCTGATGTTGCTTTAGTTAACGCATCGTCTGAATTAGATATTGAAGGATTTAAAGCTTGGCGCCCTGATTTTGCTAATGCAGAATTTATTTTAGAAGATTCTGGTAAATACATTGTAGGGCATGAAGTAGAAAAAATGTCTAAATCTAAATTCAATGTTGTAAATCCAGACGATATTGCTAACGAATTTGGAGCAGATACATTACGTTTATACGAAATGTTTTTAGGTCCGTTAGAACAAGCTAAACCATGGAATACTGCTGGAATTACAGGCGTTTTTGGTTTCCTTAAAAAACTTTGGAAGTTGTATGCTGATGATAACGGAATTGTTATTACAGATGAGGAGCCAACTAAAGAAATGTATAAAACCTTACATAAAACCATTAAAAAAGTAACTGAAGATATTGAAAACTTTTCTTTCAATACCTCAGTTTCTCAGTTCATGATTTGTGTAAACGAATTGGCACAACAAAAATGCCATCACCGTGCTATTTTAGAACCTTTAGCTATTTTAGTTTCTCCATATGCACCGCACATTGCTGAAGAATTATGGAGCATGTTAGGACATCAAGAATCTATTGCTTACGCAGCTTTTCCTAAATTTGATGCTTCGTATTTAGTAGAATCTGAAAAAGAATATCCGGTGTCGTTCAACGGTAAAATGCGTTTCACTATTACTTTACCTTTAGATTTATCGGTTCAGGAAATAGAAAAAATAGTTATGGCAGACGAAAGAACGCAAGCGCAACTGCAAGGGCGCGAACCTAAAAAAGTAATTATTGTACCAGGTAAAATTATAAACATTGCCGGTTAATATTAATAAAACAAAAAGCCACTGATTTTCAGTGGTTTTTTAATTTTTAAGCAGAACAATTGTTTTGTAAATTTGTTGTGTAATTAATGTGCTAAAAATGACGGGGCTAGAAAAATATAAGTTTAACAGATATATACCAATTCCAAAAAAATTTGATAACGGCTTTTTAATCTCTAAAGTCGGAATGGTAATTGTTTTTGGCTATTTTGCTTTGCGAATTTTAAAATTTAGAGATTTTCCTATATTTTTTATAGACGGATTAATTATCTGTATAACCGTGGCTTATTTTTTTAATCGAGAAAAAATAAAAAAACAAAGCATGTATAAATACGAACCATTAAAAGGGCAGCTTTTTCATGATTTAGTATTTACTTATGATGCCATTACGATTGAGCAAACAACTTATCCGCTCGATTATATTTTTGAAATTAAATTCGTTGAACACGAAGATTTTTATGGTGCTTTAAAATATAAAAACGGAAATTTTGAAGGCGCACTTTCACAAGGCGTTTATAACTTTTTAGTTTTAAAATTAAAAAGTGGAGAAGAAGTGCATTGTCAATTTCAACAAGCAACGCGCCACGAACTCCGCAATTTACGCCCAATGCTCGAAAAATATTACGAAGCGGGTTTAATTAATTTTAAACATTTGGTTGATATTTTACGAATTGAATCGATGAACGAACGTGAAATTTTGCGTGTTGAATTAGAACGAAAACGTAAAGCTTACGAATAAGGAACTGAATAATGTCTGTTTTTTTACTAAAATACTGACAAAATGAACGTTTTTTAAACTTTGGCTTTTTTTTTGCTGTACTTAAATAAAAAAGAAAAGATATGTTTTTAATTATTATGGGTGTTTTTATGCTAGCAAGCTGGTACGTTGGGAACACTTTACAAAAAAAATTTGATCACTATTCGCAGGTTCATTTGCAAAATGGCATGAGCGGTGCCGAAATTGCAATAAAAATGTTACACGATAACGGAATCTACGATGTAAAAGTAATTTCTACTCCGGGTCGTTTAACAGATCATTATAATCCGGAAGATAAAACGGTAAATTTGTCAGAAGCCGTATATAACCAACGCAATGCAGCTGCAGCTGCCGTTGCTGCGCACGAGGTTGGACATGCCGTACAACACGCAACCGCTTACCGTTGGTTAGAAATGCGTTCTAAAATGGTACCTGTAGTTTCGTTTGCATCTAATTACGTGCAATGGGTATTATTGGCTGGTGTTTTAATGGTAGAATCTTTTCCAGGTTTATTACTAGCCGGAATTGTATTATTTGGTATTACTACATTATTTTCTGTGGTTACCTTACCGGTAGAATACGATGCGAGCCACCGTGCATTAGCTTGGTTAAAAAATGAAAACATGGTAACGCAAAAAGAATATGCCGGCGCTAAAGATTCTTTAACTTGGGCTGCACGTACATATTTAGTTGCTGCTTTATCATCAATCGGAACGTTGCTATATTACGTTTGGATGTATTTAGGAAGAAGAGAATAAAATTAATAAATTCGTATAAAAACGCGTTAAACAAGCAGTTTAACGCGTTTTTTAGTTACTTTAAGTTTTTTTTTGTAATTTATCTTTGTTAAAAAAAATGTATTTCTATATATTAGTCAATTCAAGTTTAACGTTACAAAATATTAAAATCATGTTCGCCAAATTTATTTCGTTTTTAAGTCCTGTTTTGTTCTTTGTGGTTCAGGTATCACACGCAACAACAATTGATTCTACTTCAAACCCAAAATCAAATACTCGTACCTTCGAAGCATTGTTTAAAAAGGTTGAAGATGAATCAAATTCATATCAAGATTACAAACTATTTAAAAAGTCGGACGTAAGAATGCTTGAAAACGCGTACAAAACGGACGAAGCAAACTTTGAAAAAACAATTACAGATTTGCAAGCTAAGGTTAATGCAGTTCAGGCAGCAAATACTGAATTATCAGCTTCTAACAAAGAATTAGCTGAAAAGGTGGCTGATTTAACTGCTGAAATTGAAAAATCGTTAACCAAAATATATTTAATTGTTATTGCAGTTTTAGTTGTTGCTTTGGCTTACTTTATTTACCGATATAAAGCATTAACAGATAACGCTAAGGAACATAAAACGAATATTGAAGAAATTGAAGTTGAATTTGAAGAATATAAAAGATCTGCAATTGAGCGCGAACAAAAGTTAAGACGTGAAATGATTAATATGAAAAATTCACCAAATAAGCATAACAGCTCTAAAAGCAATAAAGATACTAGCGAAGCTAAAATTGATTTAGACGAGCTTTTAGCTAAAAAAGCTGATGAAAATAATAAGAAATCAAAATAAAAAAGCGGAAACTTAAGTTTCCGCTTTTTTTATTCATAACCTTCGTAAGGTACTGCATGTTCGGTAAAAACAATGCCGTTTTGTGCCAATTCATCTAAAATTGGTTGGTAAACAGCTTTTGTTATAGGTAATTGTACGCCTGGCTGGGTAATAATGCCTTGCAAAACTTTAACGGCAGCAATAGCAATGGGCAAACCAACGGTTTTTGCCATGGCTGTAAAGGTTTGATTTTCTCCTAAAACAACTAATTTACTATCAATTTGTTTTAAATCATCTTGTTGGGTTTGGTACCCAATTTTATGGTACATCACAACCATATCTTTATCCGTAGGTTCTAACTTCCATTTTTCTGCTAAAATTGCTTCTAACATTTTGGCTGGCGTTGCGTTTTTTAAGCCAATAATTTTGTTGGGGTTAAATAAATCTAATTCAACTAATTTTTCCCACATAATATCATCTTGATCAATTTTTAATTGATGTCTGAGTTTAATTTCAACCGAATCTGTTGGATGAAATGGTAAAAATAAGTTTATAAAATCTCGATTTGATAATTTCTCGGATGCATCTAAAATATAAGAATCGTCAGTCATGCCAAGTTGCACAAACATATCCCAAGCACGAGAAAAACCAACTCGGCGAATGGTGCCACGGTATAAAGTTAAAACCGAATCTAAGTTGTAAATTTCTCTGTATTTTAAAGAATCTCGGTTGGCGTAAACTTCAAACTTTCCAAATTTTTCTACGTTTATAAATTCTGTTCGTCTAAAAAGTTTATGGTACGGAATGTATTTATATCTGCCTTCCTGAATAAACTTTGCAGCACCGCCTTGTCCTGCAATTACAACATTTCTTGGGTTCCAAGTAAATTTGTAATTCCATAAATTGGTATCACTTTCTGGGGCTACCAAACCGCCACAAAAAGATTCGAATAAAACAATTTTATGACCTTCTTCACGCAGTTTATTAATAATATGCATCGCGCTCATATGGTCTAAACCAGGATCTAAACCAATTTCGTTCATAAAAACTAAGCCGGCTTTTTTTACTTCATCATTCAATTTTAATAAATCGTCAGAAATGTACGATGCTGTTAATAAATGCTTTTTAAATTCTAAACAAGTTTTGGCAACTTTTATATGTAAACTTGCAGGAAGCATTGAAACAACAACATCAGCCGCTTGAATTAGTTGTTTTTTGAGTTCTTTATCTTCGATAGAAAAAGCAACTGCTTTTGCACTAGAATGGTTATTTGCACGGGCTTTAGCCATTTCAATATCCATATCTGCAATTACCACCATATAATTATTTTTAGATGCGTGATCGAGCAAATATTTTATTAAGGATGAGGTTGACCGCCCGGCACCAATTACAAGGATTTGTTTCATTTATTTAGTAGTTTTTATTGGTTGTTAGAATTGGTTTTTGTGCTAATTATGCTAGTAAAGAATTAAAAATATGCTTTTTAATTGTAAAATATGTATTTTTGAATTGTAAATTTGAGGTATGAATAAAAAAATTATTGTTACAGCTTGCCTTTTTGGTGCGTTAGCTATTGTTCTTGGAGCTTTTGGTGCCCATGGATTAAAAAAGGTTTTGTTGCCAAATGAATTAGAAACTTTTGAGGTAGGGGTGCGCTATCAATTTTATCAAGCACTTTTTTTGCTTTTTGTAGCAAACCTTAATGCAATTTCAGAACGTACTAAAAAATATATCGCTATTTTTTCGGCAATTGGTGTTGTGCTTTTTTCAGGTTCTATTTATTTACTAGCAACGCAATCGGCTACTGCAATTAATTTTAAATTTTTAGGCCCAATTACACCAATTGGCGGTGTCTTCCTGATTGTTTCTTGGGTACTGCTATTGGTTGGTGCGCTCAAATCTACCCAGGCTAAAAATTAATAAATAAGTCAAATACGTTATTCCAATTAAATTATTACTTTTGTCGGAACAACACACATACCCATTTAATCATGAATGATATCAAGTCTATTTCATTAGAAAGATACGGAATTAAAAATGTGGCTGAGGTAATTTACAACCCGAGCTACGATTATTTGTACGAACAAGAATTAAGTGAAAGTTTACAAGGTTTTGAAAAAGGTCAACTTTCTGAACTTGGAGCTGTTAATGTTATGACAGGTGAATTTACAGGTCGTTCACCAAAAGATAAATACATAGTTTTAGATGATGTTACTAAAGATACTATTTGGTGGACATCTGCTAAGGCAGCGAATGATAACAAACCAATTTCTAACGAAACTTGGGATGCACTTAAAAAAGTTGCTACTGAAGAACTTTCTGGTAAAAAACTTTACGTAGTTGACGCTTTTTGTGGCGCTAACGAAAACACACGTTTAAAAGTGCGTTTTATTATGGAGGTTGCATGGCAAGCACATTTTGTAAAAAATATGTTTATTCGCCCAACAGAAGCTGAGTTAGCTAACTTTGGTGAGCCTGATTTCGTTGTAATTAACGCATCTAAAGCAACTTTTAAAGACTACAAAGCGCATAACTTAAATTCTGACGTATTCATTGCGTTTAACCTTACAGAAAAAGTTCAACTTATTGGAGGAACTTGGTACGGTGGTGAAATGAAAAAAGGTTTATTTGCTATGATGAACTATTATTTACCGTTACAAGGCATTGCATCTATGCACTGTTCTGCTAACAAAGGTAAAGATGGTGATGTAGCTGTTTTCTTTGGTTTATCAGGTACAGGTAAAACAACTTTATCTACAGATCCAAAACGTGAATTAATTGGTGACGATGAACACGGATGGGATAACGAAGGTGTTTTTAACTTTGAAGGCGGTTGTTACGCAAAAACAATTGATTTATCTAAAGAAAATGAACCAGACATTTTTGGTGCCATTACTAAAAATGCCTTGTTAGAAAACGTTACGTTAGATGCTAACGGAAAAATTGATTTTACTGACGGTTCTGTAACGCAAAACACGCGTGTTTCATACCCGATTGAACATATTGAAAATATTGTTAAGCCTGTTTCTAAAGCAGGACATGCAAATAAAGTTATTTTCTTAACGGCTGATGCATTTGGTGTAATGCCGCCGGTTTCTAAATTAACACCAGAGCAAACTAAATACTATTTCTTATCTGGATTTACTGCTAAATTAGCTGGTACAGAACGTGGAGTTACACAACCGGAGCCAACTTTTTCTGCATGTTTTGGTAAAGCGTTTTTAACGTTACACCCAACAAAGTACGGAGAAGAATTAGTTAAAAAAATGGAAGAACACCAAGCAACTGCTTACATGGTTAATACAGGTTGGAATGGTACTGGAAAACGTATTTCTATTAAAGATACACGTGCTATTATTGATAGAATTTTAGACGGTTCTATTGAAAAAGCTGAAACTACAATTGTTCCAATTTTTAATTTTGAAGTTCCAACAGCTTTAGAAGGAGTAGATACAAATATTCTAGATCCTAGAAATACGTACGCAGATGCTAAAGAATGGGAAGTAAAAGCTACTGATTTAGCTACAAGATTTATTAAAAACTTTGAGCAATACACAGATAACGAATCTGGTAAAAGTTTAGTAGCAGCTGGTCCGCAATTATAATTTAAATTTAAAAGCTTAGTTTAACTAAGCTTTTAAACTTTTCAAATAAAAAAACGTGAACTTTAAAGTTCACGTTTTTTTTATTTATTTACCTCTTTAATATATTTTTCAAGAGCCATTGTCATGGAAGGAGTTTCTGGCGATGGTGCCATAATATCTACGCGTAATCCATTTTCAAGAGCTTCTTTTTGTGTTGTTGTTCCAAATACAGCAATGCGTGTATTGTTTTGTTTAAAGTCAGGAAAATTTTTAAATAATGATTTTATCCCAGTTGGGCTAAAAAATGCTAAAACATCATAATATACATCTGCTAAGTCTGATAAATCACTCATTGCAGTTCTAAAAAATGTTCCAGGCGTCCATTTTAAGTTTAATGCATTTAACGTTGGGGGAATATCTGCATTTAATTGGTCAGAAGCTGGTAACAAAAACGTTTCGTCTTTGTATTTTTTAAATAATGGAGCTAAATCTTTAAAATCTTTTTGGCCTACATAAATTTTGCGTTTTCTGTACACAACATATTTCTGAAGGTAAAGCGCTGTCGCTTCTGTTTGGCAAAAATATTTTAAATCCTCTGGCACTTTGTAACGCATTTCTTCTGCCACCCTAAAAAAATGATCAATCGCATTTTTGCTTGTTAAAATAATTGCCGTAAAGGCACTTAAATCAATTTTTTGTTGTCTTACCTCCTTGGCAGGTACACCCTCTACATGTATAAATGGTCTAAAATCGATTTTTACTTTATAGCGCTGCGAAAGCTCAAAATAAGGTGAATTTTCTACTTTAGGCTCCGGCTGAGAAACCAAAATTGTTTTCACTTTCATATTTTATTAACTTTTGGTAAAAAAATAGTACATAAAAAAATAGGGTGCTATTTCAAGGGCACAAAGATACAAAATAAAATACAAGAAGTTTGAAAAAACGGCTTTTTTATAATTTTTTATTCCGTTTAGATAATTTACTAGGTTTATTATTAGTAAAAGACAAATAATTATGTTAACAGAAGTTAAATTATTGACGTTATTGTAAAAGCCAATTAAGGCAATAGGTAGGGCTATTAAACCCAAATAATTACGATGGTACGCTTTATATAAGTTTACTCGATGTTCAATATCATCAATATTAAATGTATTGGCTATAATTTTTTCGCAAAAATGTTTAGATAGCACAAAAAAGTTTAATACCGTAATAATACGTACAAACGAAATAAAATTATCTTTAGTTGTGTAGCCATAAGCGCTTAATGCAATCTGAATAATAAAACTAAAGCTTATAATTTGCACAACATATAAAGAAATAAAAAACCAAGTACGCAGGTGCTCTGGTTCTTTATATATTTTTAAAAACTTGTCGTTAACAGGTAGTTTTACAAAATCATTAAATTGTGCGTAAAACAATTGCCTATTAGATGCTATTAAAGCAAAACATAGTAGGAATAAAATAGTTGCCCAATCGGTAGTGGTAACCATTCTGTTCTCAAAAAGTAAATTATCCATGAGCACAAATTTACAAGTTTTTTGATTTTAAAAATTAATTATCAATTTAATATGTGCATAGGTATTTAAAAAACGTATTTTTGCACTAAAATATTTATATCATATGAATCATGGTATAGTGGTAATACCAACTTATAATGAAATCGAAAACATCGAAGCCATTATAACGGCTGTATTCAATCTTAATTATAATTTGCACGTTTTGGTGATTGATGATAATTCGCCAGACGGAACTGCAAATAAAGTAATTGAGCTGAAACAAAAGCATGAAAATTTGTTTTTAGAGCAACGGTCGGGTAAGTTGGGATTAGGCACAGCTTATGTAACAGGGTTTAAATGGGCATTGGCTCGTAATTACGAATTTATTTACGAAATGGATGCCGATTTTTCTCACAATCCCACCGATTTAATTCGTTTGCACCAAGCTTGTTTGTCAGGCGCCGATCTTTCTATAGGTTCGCGTTACGTAACGGGCGTAAATGTAGTAAATTGGCCTTTAAGCCGCGTATTGCTTTCGTACTTCGCATCGGTTTATGTAAACATAATTACCGGCATGAAAATTCGCGATACCACAGCAGGTTTTGTTTGTTACAAAGCTAAAACGCTACAACAAATCAATTTAAATAAAATTCAATTTGTAGGCTATGCCTTTCAGATTGAAATGAAATATAGGGCTTTTTGCCAAAATTTAACAATTAAAGAGGTTCCCATTATTTTTACAGATCGTACAAAAGGGGAATCTAAAATGAGCAATTCTATTATTAAAGAAGCCATTTTTGGTGTAATTGTACTTAGAATAAAAAAACTATTTAATAGATTATAATGAATAAGGTTTTAATTAAAAATGCCAAAATAGTTAATGAAGGAGCTATTTTTAACGGAGATGTATATATTGAAGATGAATATATTAAAGAAATAGCCGAAAAAATTAGCCCAAAATCATCAGATTGTATTATTATTGATGCCGAAGGTAATTACCTATTACCTGGTGTAATTGATGATCAGGTACATTTTAGAGAACCAGGATTAACCCATAAAGGTAATATTGAATCAGAATCTCGTGCTGCAGTTGCTGGTGGTATTACCTCGTATATTGAGCAACCAAATACCGTTCCGAATGCGGTTACGCAAGAATTATTAGAACAAAAATATCAAATTGCTGCTGAAAAATCATTCGTAAACTATTCGTTTATGATGGGAGCAACTAATGATAATTTAGACGAAGTTTTAAAAACTAACCCTAAAAATGTTGCCGGAATTAAAATGTTTTTAGGTTCATCAACCGGAAATATGTTGGTAGATGATCCTGAAACGATTGAAAAAATATTTTCATCAACAAAAATGCTAATTGCTGTGCATTGTGAAGATGAAGCAACCATTCAAGCCAATTTAGAAAAAGCTAAAGAAGTTTATGGCGAAGATATTCCGATGGATCAACATCCGGTAATTCGTAGTGGAGAAGCCTGTTATTTATCATCTTCTAAAGCTATTGAATTGGCTAAAAAAACAGGAGCACGCTTGCACGTTTTTCACGTTTCTACTGCTAAAGAATTAGAATTGTTTGACAGCAAACAACCGGTAGAAGATAAACAAATTACTGCTGAAGTTTGCGTGCACCATTTGTGGTTTAATGCAGACGATTACAAATCTAAAGGTGCTTTTATTAAATGGAATCCTGCAGTTAAATATGCAGACGACCAAAAAGCGTTATGGAAAGGTTTGTTAGATGATAAAATTGATGTTATTGCTACCGATCATGCACCGCATACGTTAGAAGAAAAAAATAATAAATACTTAAACTGCCCATCTGGCGGACCATTAGTTCAGCATGCGTTAGTTGCTATGTTGGAAAAATATTTTCAAGGCTTTATTTCGATCGAAAAAATCGTACAAAAAATGAGTCACAATCCTGCTAAAATTTTTAAAATTGAAAATCGTGGATTTATTAAAGAAGGTTATTTTGCCGATTTAGTTATTGTAAATACGCACATGCCTTGGAATGTAAAAAAAGAAAATATTTTATCTAAATGCGGTTGGTCACCGTTTGAGGGCGTTAATTTTAAATCAAGAATTACGCATACGTTTGTAAACGGACAATTGGTTTATAATAATGCTAAAGTAAAAGATATTCGTGTAGGTAAACGTTTAACCTTTAATAGGGAATAACATGAAAAAAGTACTTTTTTTTAATCTGATTTTTTTAGTTTTATTAAGCTGTGAAAAAAATACAGCACCAAAACCAGAAAAATTAATTACAGAAGCTGAATTAGAAGAAGTTTTATACGAAATGGCCATTTTGCAAGGCGCAGAAAGCCAACTGCGAACCACAGATAATGTGTTGATTGATACCTATGCGTACATACAAAACCGTTTTGGGTTAGATAGTCTTACCATTGTTCAAAACAACATGTATTATTCTCACGATTATAAAAATTATGAGAAAATGAATGAGCGTATTGTAAAACGATTAAAAAAATTGCAAGAAACTACAAAACCTGATGAAGAATAAAAAAGTTGCTTACCATGTGGTAAGCAACTTTTTTATTTATTTGAGTAAGTTACATATTCGGTACCAATGCTTTGAATGTATTTTTTTATGGGTGTAAATTGGTAATTAAGTGTTTCTTTAACTTTTGATGCGTTGTATGTGCTAATGGAATGTGAAGCATTTGCAGCATCTTTTGTTAACGTACGTTTTTTGCCTGTTAGCAAACTAACCAATGCATCGGCACGCCAAGCTATATTTGTCATAAATTTTGTAGCGTAAATAGTGGGCTTTTTTTTATGAATGGCTTGTGCTATATTATTTAATATTTCTTGAAAGCTAGGCGAACTTTCTACCAAAATAAAACGTTCTTTTTCTATATCACTATTTAATAAAGCTACCATGCATGTAACTACATCGGTTACGGCTACAAATCCGGTGGTACCTTTGGTATAAAACGGAAAACCTTTGTTTACCTGATTAAAAATTTCGGCACTACCGCCTTGCCATAAGCCATCACCTAATATTACACCAGGATTAACAATTACAGCTGGTAAACCTTCGTACATGGCACGCCAAACTTCGGTTTCGCCCCCATTTTTGCTAATAGCATAATCACCATTGTATTGATCTGGATTCCATTCGCACTGTTCATCAATAGTTTCTCCTGGCTTTGGATCGCCTAAAGTTGCGATAGAACTTACATAACATAATTTTTTAATGTTATAATATAAAGCCAAATTTACCACATTGGCGGTTCCTTCAATATTTACTTTATTTAGTTTATCTTTTTGTTTCGGATCAAAATCAACAATGGCTGCGCAATGATATACGTAATTTACGTTTGCAAATGCAGCTTCTAATGCAGGAATATCTAAAATATTTGCTTGTATCCATTGTACATTGTCAACATTTATTGTGTTGTTTTTGTACTGCAACCAAGCAACAATTTGTTGTTGTTTAGTTGCGGATTGATATAAAGCTTTAACAGCAAGGTTTGGGTTGTTTGTAAGTAAATGCAACAGTAAATGACTGCCAACTAAACCAGTTGCTCCTGTAATTAAAATCATGAATTGATTTGTTTGTAAGATAAAAGAATGGAACTTGAGGCGTTGTTTTAAGCTTCTGGAGCTAATTCTACAACTAATCCTTCAATTTGTGGAGTTATGCTTATTTGGCATCCTAAACGGCTATTTTCAAGCACGTTAAAAGCTTCAGATAACATGGCTTCTTCACTTGCTGATTTAGCTGGTAGAGGCACATCGTTTAAAACATAACATTGGCATGATGCGCACATGGCCATTCCGCCACAAATACCAATGGTACCTTCTGGCGCTAATTCGTACGCGCGCACCAATTCCATAATATTCATATTCATATCTGTTGGTGCATCAACTTCATGAAAAACACCTTCGCGGTCTATAATAGTAATTTTAATATCTGACATGGATTTATTTTTTGTGTTTAAATATAACGAATTATAAACTTTTTTGTTATAAAAAAAGCTGCATGTAAAATGCAGCTTTTATATTTATTCGATTGATTTTACGACTGCTTTTTCAGCTTCCTTTCGGCTTCCGTCAAAACCATCAATTCCAGAAACGGTTGTGTATTTTAATACAAACTTTTTACCTGGATTTAATTTGTTGTAAATGCTTTGACACATTAAAGTTGCTTCGTGAAAACCACATAAAATAAGCTTTAATTTACCTGGATATATGTTAATATCTCCAATTGCATAAATGCCTTCAATATTAGTTTGGTAATCTAAGGCGTTGTTTACTTTAATGGCATTTTTTTCTATTTCTAAGCCCCAATTTGCAATTGGACCTAATTTTGGTGTTAAACCAAATAACGGAATAAAATAATCACATGTTTTAACCTGTGGTTCTTGCCCTTCTACAACAATGGTAACGCCGGTAACTTTATCTGTACCATGAATTTCTGTAATTTCGGCCGGTGTTATCAGGTTAATTTTGCCTTGGTTTTTTAAAGCTTGCGCTTTTTCTACCGAATCTAAAGCACCTCTAAATTCGTTTCTGCGGTGTACTAAGGTAACTTCTTCGGCTACATCAGCTAAAAATATACTCCAATCTAAAGCAGAATCTCCGCCACCCGCTATAACAATTTTTTTGCCTTTAAATTGATCTGGATTTTTAACAAAATATTCTACGCCTTTATCTTCGTAAAATGCAATGTTATCAATTAGCGGTTTTCTAGGTTCAAAACTACCTAAACCACCTGCAATAGCGACAGCTTTACCGTGATGTTTGGTGCCTTTGTTTGTAGTTACAATAAAAGTTCCATCTTCTAGTTTTTCAATAGTTTCTGCAACCTCGTTTAATGTAAATCCAGGCTCAAATTGTTTAATTTGCTCCATCAGATTATCTATCAATTCACCAGCGCCAACAGACGGATATCCCGGAATATCAAAAATTGGTTTTTTAGGATATAATTCGGTTAACTGACCGCCGGGTTGTGGTAAACCATCAATTAAATGGCAACGTAGTTTTAGTAACCCGGCTTCGAAAACAGCAAATAATCCTGTTGGTCCAGCGCCAACAATGATAATATCAGTTTCTATCATTTATATATCTTTTTTATCTTATCTAACTTATTTACTACGAATGTATTGCATATAAATTAAGATAAGCATGACATTTGTTAGGCAATATTTTCTACAGTTTCGATCTGCGGAACATATTTTTTAATAGTTGTTTCAACGCCTGCTTTAAGGGTTGAAAAGTTTAATGTGCATGAAGTACAAGCGCCTTCTAAGCGAACTTTTACGTGCTTATCATCTTCAATTGCAATTAAAGAAATATCTCCTCCGTCGGAAATTAAGAAAGGCCTAATTTCTTCTAAAGCTTTTTCAACTGCATTTTTAATTTCGTCTGTAGTCATATCTTTACTAATTATTTAGTTGAACAACCAGCCATGGTTGTAATTTTAACAGCTTCTGTTGGAGGTAAATTTTTATTGCGTTTTACCACTTGTTCTACTGTGTTTTTAGCAATTTCAACAAAAGCTTGTGCTACTGGCGTATCGTTTTGTAAAGCTGCCGGACGACCGTAATCTCCTGCTTCACGAATAGATTGTACAATTGGTACTTCTCCTAAGAAAGGAACCTGTAAATCTTCAGCCAAGTTTTTAGCTCCGTTTTCACCAAAAATATAATATTTGTTGTTTGGTAATTCTTGCGGAGTGAAGTACGCCATATTTTCTACAATACCTAAAACCGGTACGTTAATGCTGTCATTTTGGAACATTGCAACTCCTTTTTTAGCATCTGCTAATGCAACTGCTTGCGGAGTTGAAACTACTACAGCACCTGTAATAGGTAATGATTGCATGATTGATAAGTGAATATCACCCGTTCCTGGAGGTAAATCTAAAAGTAAGAAATCTAATTCGCCCCAATTTGCATCAAAAATCATTTGGTTTAAAGCTTTTGCAGCCATTGGTCCTCTCCAAATTACCGCTTGATCTGGTGATGTGAAGAATCCGATTGATAAAATTTCTACTCCGTATGAAGTAATAGGTTGCATTTTAGATTTTCCGTTAACTTCAACCGAAATAGGTTTTGCGGTTTCTACGTCAAACATAATTGGCATAGATGGTCCGTAAATATCGGCATCTAAAATACCAACTTTAAAGCCCATGTTTGCTAATGTTGCAGCTAAGTTTGCAGTTATGGTAGATTTACCAACGCCGCCTTTACCTGATGAAATAGCTACGATGTTTGAAATACCTGGAATTTCTTTTCCTTTAATTTCGTTTTTTTCTGGTGTTTCAACTTTAATGTTAACTTTTACGTTAACTGCCGTAGAATATTGTGTGTGAATTAGTTTACGAATATCGTCTTCTGCACGTTTTTTAATGTGCATTGCTGGCGTATGTAAAGTTAAATCTACTACAACTTCGTCGTTACCAAAAGTAACTACGTTTTGTACTGCGCCACTTTCTACCATATTTTTTCCTTCTCCAGCAATAGTAATAGATTCTAATGCCTTAAGAATATCTTTTCTATCTAATTTCATAAGATTCAAGTATTAATTAAACGTTTTATATTCAATACGTTATTATAGCATTCAAAATGCTACACAAAGATATTAATTCAAAACAAGACTTACAACGTTTACAAAGCTCGATTATGCATTATTTGAAGAAAAGATAATGTAGTTTAAGGAAGCCAAAGATGTTGTTCTAAATTCTGAATTTGATTGTTTTTTATTTCTAAACCTTCTGATTCGAGCAGTTGTTGCATCAAATTTGTACCCATAAAATGAATTTTTCCGGTTAACAAACCTTTTCGGTTTACTACGCGATGTGCTGGAATATTTTCAAGGTTTTTGGAGTGATTTAAAGCGTAACCAACAGCACGTGATGCTTGTGGAGCACCTAACTTATTGGCAATAGCGCCGTAGGTAGTTACTTTGCCATGTGGAATTTGTTGTACAAGCTCGTAAACCTTATCAAAAAAACTCAATTCTTTCATGGCTTATAAGTTTGGAATTAATTTGTACAATGTCATTAAAGCAATAAAACCAGTAATGGCAGCAATAATTAGATTTATGTTTTTTAAAAGTAAATTATTTTCTACCGATTTGTTTTTAAAAATGCGAATGTAAAATCGGAAAACCAAGTACGTACCTACAATTACTCCGGTACTTAAAGCAATGTTGTTTGATGGTTTAAATATGAATAAATCGGAGTTGGATGCTGTAATACTTATAAATACGTAATAAGGAATAGGAAAAACGTTAATTAAGGCCAATAACATACCGTAATAAAATCGGTTTGTTTTTTTTGTAGTTTTTAAATCAACCTTTTTAAGTTTTGTTTTTTTGTTTTTAATTAAAAAGAAAATGGTTAAAACAATAAAAATGCCTAAGCCAACTTCTTGTATAATGTTAGAAATGTTGGCATTGCCATCTATTATTTTAGCAAAAAAAATAGCAAGGTACGTTTGTAAAAAAATTACAGACAAGCACCCTGCTATAAAAGATTGAGCGTTTTTCTTCCCTTCGTCTGATGCAATACCAACAACGGTTGCATTTAATAAACCAGGTAATAATGTACCTGCAGTTGCAGCAATTATACCGATAATAAAGGGAATGATAACTTGCATTATTTTATTTTAAATTTGATATAAGTAATTGCTTTATCTTGTTCTAAATATTGCGATTCGTAAAAGGTTTGTATTGCAGTTACAACTTCTGGCGCACCGCCATTTTTATATACATTGTGGTTGGCATAAAGCACTTCGTGGCCAGCACCGTGTAATAAACCTAATGTATAACCGTGCATAAATTCGCTATCGGTTTTTAGGTTAACAAAACCTTCTGGTTTTAAAATATTTTTGTAACGCGTTAAAAACTCAGCGTTTGTTAAACGATGTTTGGTGCGTTTGTATTTTATTTGTGGATCAGGAAAAGTAATCCAAATTTCATCTACTTCACCCGGAGCAAAGCAGTTTTCAATCAACTCAATTTGCGTTCTTAAAAAGGCAACATTGTTAATGTTGTTTTCTACCGCGGTTTTTGCACCACGCCAAAAACGAGCACCTTTAATATCAATCCCAATAAAGTTTTGGTTTGGATATCTTTCTGCCAATCCAACCGAATATTCACCTTTACCACAACCTAATTCTAAAACAATAGGATTATTGTTTTTAAAAACTTTTTCGTTCCATTTTCCTTTTAAATCAAATGCATTAGCTGCAATTTCTTCTCGGGTTGGCTGATATACGTTTCCGAATGTTTCGTTTTCTCTAAAACGCTTTAATTTATTTTTACTTCCCACGTTGTTTTACTAATTTTTTTTGCAAAAATAACAATATGGCTTAGAATAAAAATGTTAATTTTGAAATAAAGCCTTAACTATTTTAAAATTCTAAAGTAGCTAAATATATACAATCATGCAAATTTCTAACAAAACAGTTTTACTAGCACCGCTAAATTGGGGGTTAGGGCATGCTACGCGTTGTATTGTAGTTATTCAGCATTTACAAGCATTAAATTGTAAGGTAATTGTTGCTAGCGATGGAGAAGCTTTACAGTTTTTAAAAGGCGAATTTCCTGATTTACAGTTTTTAGAATTGCCCAGCTATAAAATTAAATATGCCCAAAGTAAATTTTTTTTTAAGTTGAAATTGGCCAGCCAATTATTTAAAATTTATAAAATTTATAAGGCCGAAAAAAAAGTTGTAGCCCAATGGGTTTTTGATTATGGTATTGATTTAATTATTTCTGATAATAGAATGGGCGTGGTTTCTAATCAGGTACCATCTGTTTATATTACCCATCAACTAACCGTTTTATCCGGATTTAGTACCTGGCTAACAACTAAAATGCATCAGCAAATAATTAAGCAATTTACGTGTTGTTGGGTACCCGATTTTGAAGATGCTAAAAAAAGTTTAGCAGGTATTTTAGCTCAAGCCGATTTGCTAAACATAAAAAAAATAGGCCCGTTAAGCCGATTGTATAAAACAGATGTTGCTATTACTATTGATGTTTTGTTTTTGGTTTCTGGACCAGAACCGATGCGAAAGCAGCTAGAAAATATTTTTAGAAAAGAAATTGCCCAACTTACTGATAAAAAAATGGTTTTGGTTTGCGGATTGGTAGAAGCAGAGCAAAGAATAACTATAAACAAGCAAACTACCATTTATAATTTTGCTACCTCAGAGCAAATGAATTTTTTAATGAATCAGGCCGAATTAATTGTTTGCCGTTCGGGATATTCTACCATTATGGATTTAAGCTTGTTACAAAAAAAGGCCTTACTTATCCCAACACCGGGACAAAATGAGCAAGAATATTTAGCTGAATATTTACAAAGCCAAAACTTTTTACCTTTTGTACCGCAAGCCGCTTTTACTTTTGCTGCTTTGCAAATAGATACAAAATACAAAGGTTTACCCGTAGGTAAACCTTTGCCTATGTTGTTAATCCAACAGCTCTTGTCCGAGCTCTAAAGTGAATGAAAATTCGGAACCTTTTTTTAATTCGCTGTTAACGTAAATGCGTTCCTGATGCGCTTCTATAATATGTTTTACAATGGCTAATCCTAAACCAGATCCGCCTTGGCTGCGTGCGCCGCTTTTATCTACGCGGTAAAAACGTTCAAAAACACGTGGTAAATTCTTTTTATCAATACCCAAACCGTTGTCGGTAATTTTAACGATTAACTTGTTTTTAATAAGCGGTTCAATACTTACTTCGGTACTGCCTTTTTCGTTGCCGTATTTTATAGAATTTTCGACTAAATTAATAAGTACTTGTCGAATTTTATCTTTATCTGCTTTTACATATATTGGCTTGTGGTGCTTGCGGTCAAATAATAAAATAATTCCTTTTTTATCTGCGTTAAGCTCTAAAAGTTCAAAAACTTCTTTAAACAATTCTACAATATCAAAATTAGTTTTGTTTAGGTTTACCACATCAGATTCAATTTTAGTAATTAAATCTAAATCGTTTACAATGTAAATTAAACGATCAACACCATTTTGGGCACGTTCTAAATATTTTTCGCGAACCGATTTGTCGTGCATGGCCCCGTCTAACAACGTTTCTAAATAACCTTGAACGGTAAATAACGGCGTTTTAAGTTCGTGCGCTACGTTTCCTAAAAAATCACGACGGTATTCTTCCTGAATTTTTAAGTTATCTATTTCAATTTTTTTAGAGCTGGTAAATTGTTCAACTTCTTTTAGTAACGTATTCATATCGTTTCTAATTTCTAGTTTTTTAGCATTTACCGGATCTAGCAAAACCAAATGTTTGTATATTTTTTGAACGCGGTTGTATATAAATTTTTCTATACGATATTGCAGTAAAAAAAAAGCAAATAAATAAATAACTGCTATAAAAATAAGGCAAGCAGTTAATGATAAATTAGCTTGGCTGAAGTAGTTTAATGCGTATAAAGCAAGGGCCACAAAAAATATAATGGCTGTTGCCGATTTAAACGCAAATTTGTACGATTTTTTTATATTCAATGGATTTGTTAAATTTCAATTTTATATCCTACGCCTTTAATGGTTTTAAATACTTCGTCACCAATTTTTTCTCTTAATTTACGGATGTGCACATCAATAGTACGGCCACCAACAATTACTTCGTTACCCCAAACTTTGTCTAAAATTTCGTCGCGTTTAAAAACTTTACCAGGTTTAGAGGCAAGTAAATAAAACAATTCGAATTCTTTACGAGGTAAAATAATTTCTTGTCCGGCTTTTATAATTTTGTATTCTTCGCGATTAATTTCTATATCACCAACTACTAACGTATCTTCATGAAGACCGTCTTTGGTTTCGGCTTTGGCTTCAGCATTTGCAAAACGTCTTAATAGCGCTTTAACTTTACTTACCAAAACTTTTGGTTTTACGGGTTTAGAAATATAATCGTCAGCACCAGCATCAAAACCAGCAATTTGAGAATAATCTTCACCACGAGCAGTAAAAAAGGTGATTAACGTGTTTTGTAATTCGGGTAATTTTCTAAGTTGTTCACACGCTTCAATGCCGTCCATTTCGGGCATCATTACATCAAGAATAATTAAATGAGGTTCAATTTTCTTTGCTTTTTTAATAGCTTCCAGTCCATTTTCAGCGGTGAATATTGCGTATCCTTCTTGTTTTAGGTTGTATCCCACAATTTCTAGGATGTCAATTTCATCATCAACCAATAAAATCTTGATATCTTTATTATCCATATTTAAAATGAATTCTTTTAATTATTCGACAAAATTACGGCAAAATATTGGGTATAAGCGGAGTTAACAATTATTTAATTCCGTAACATAAATTTAACAATAAATATATTATAAGATAAAACGGCAATAACATTAACTTAAAATTATAGTAGTTGATTTGCATCAAAATTAACATACACAACTATGAAAATTAATGTGCTAACAATCTTTACCTGTTTAATCACTTTTGTGAGCTTTGGACAAAAAGCAACCATTTCGGGTAAAATTACTGATGGTGATTTTAATAATGAACCATTACCATTTGCATCGGTATCAATTAAAAATACTAGTTTAGGAATTAGCTCTGACGATAACGGAAAGTACAGCTTGAGCTTAGAGCCTGGAAATTATGTAGTGCAAGTTTCTTACCTAGGGTATATTACACAAGATATTCCTGTAAAACTTGTTGCAAACGAAAATAAAAATTTAAATGTTACTTTATTTTCTAATGAAGATACAAATAAATTAGAAGATGTTGTAATTACTGTTGAAAATAATAGACAAAAAGAAACGGCTTTATTAGCTGAACAACGTAAAGCGGTTGAAATTAAAACTGCAATTGGTTCTCAGGAATTAAGTAGAAAAGGAGTTAGCGATGCAAGTGCGGCTGTAGCTAAAGTTTCAGGAGTACAAAAAACAGAAGGTTCTAGCCAAATTTATGTTCGTGGTTTAGGTGACCGTTATAACTCAAGTTATTTTAATGGTTTACCAATTTCATCTAACGACCCTGAATATAAGAACATTGATTTAGGATTGTTTAATACAGATGTAATTCAGTTAATCTCGATTGATAAAACATTTAACTCAGGGTATTACGGAGATTTTGGTGGTGCATCTATTGATATTGTAGCTAAAAAGTTTTCTGGTAAACCTTTCTTAGAAGTTGGTATTGGATCAAACATTAATACCAATGCTATTGGACGTTCTAACTTTTATATGGCGCGTGGTTTTAATGAATTCGGATTTAACGGATATCATAACCCACAAGCAAACACATTAAGTAAATACGAATTTAATCGTTCATTAAATTACAACTTCCAGAATCCAATTGCTGGTAATGTAAACGTAATGGGTGGAACTTCTTTCTTTGTTGGTAACGAGGGTAGAATTAATGTTTTTGCAACTGCAAACATGAGCAATGGTTACGGATACCGCGGTGGTTACACACGTTCTGCACAAGCACAGGGTGATTACTTAAAAAGTTTAGATCAAGAAATTTATTCTTACAACACCAATACAACTGCAATGACAAATGTTGATTATAAAATTAACAGCAAAAATAACATTGCATTTAACTACTTATTTGTTAACTCATCATCTTTAGGAACTGATTTTTATAGAGGTTTTATTCGTGATTTAGCAGATAACGGACGTGGTACAATTACGCGTTCTACATACACACAAAATCAATTAAACATATTCCAATTATTAGGTAATCATAAATTAACTGATAGAATTGAGGTTGATTGGGCAGGTTCTTACAACAAAATTAGAAGCTTTATGCCAGACCGCTCTCAACAAACTTCTGTTTATAATGATGCGTTACAAAGAAATGTTTATGTAACAAACTCAACTACGGATAACCACAGATATTTCCAAAACTTATCAGAAAATGAATTTGCTGGAAACTTATCTGCATCATACAAATTTGCTGAAGACGAAGGTTTTTTTAAAGGTAAATTAACTGTTGGATACAACGGACGTGTTAAGAAAAGAGATTTTGATGCTACACAATATAACTTCAGAATTAATTCTAACCAACAAACTGCTGATATTTACAACTACGACGGATTTTTTAATGCAGCAAACTTTAACCAAGGTTTATTCGCTATCCGTACTTATAGTGGCAGAAATACACCGCAGTTTTACAAAGGTGATCAAGATATTCATGCAGGATATGCTAACGTAACTTATAAATTCTCTGATAAATTAGATGCAGTTTTTGGTGTACGTTACGAAAAAATTACACAAAATGTAAACTGGTTAACGCAGTTAAGTTCTCGTCCAGGTAGTAATGATTTAACAAAAGATGCGTTTTTACCAAGCTTAGTTTTAAAATATGCATTAAAAACAAATCAAAACTTACGTTTTGCTGCTAGTAAAACTTACACATTACCACAGTTTAAAGAACGTGCATTATTTATTTACGAAGATGTTACAGAAATTAAAGTTGGTAACCCATTTTTATACGCATCTGATAACTACAACGTAGATTTAAAATGGGAAGTTTTCCCTACAAACTCAGAAGTTTTAGCTGTTACAGCTTTTGGTAAATACATTAAAAATCCAATTAACGAAATTACGTTAGCATCTTCAACAAACGATATTTCATTCATCAACACCGGAGATTACGGTATTGTTTACGGGGTAGAATTAGAAGCACGTAAAAACATTTTAGATTTATCTACAGATAAAGAAAACAAGTTAAGCGGTGGTTTAAATGTATCGTACATGAAAACAACACAAACGTTAGATTCTGAAAAAGTTCGTAACGAAACAGATTACAACATCAACTTAACACATAATAGATCTGCATTTACTGGTGCTTCAGATTTAATTTTAAATGCCGATTTAACGTACTTTAAAGAATTTGCAAATAATAAAAATATTTTAGCAACAGTAACGTACAACTATTTTTCTGACAAAATATACGCTTTAGGAACAGAAACTAAAGGAAACTTAGTAGATAAAGGTTTCGGAACTTTAGATTTTATTTTTAAAACAGCTTTAAACAATAATTTAGCATTATCGTTAACTGCAAAAAATATTTTAAACCCAAAAATCAATCGTGTGCAAGAAAATGCCGATCGTGATATTGCAATCGGATCTTACACCAGAGGTAGCGGAATTAGCTTAGGTTTAAATTATACATTTTAATCCGATTTATTTTTAAAAATCCCCTTGCTTGTCAAGGGGATTTTGCTTTACAATTCCGTAACAATTGCATAATTTTTATTTAAAAATTTGAAAATATTAGCATAACCTTAACTAAAGATTATCGTACTACATTTGAATATCAAAAAAATATAAAATAACACAACAATGAAAAAACAAGTTAGAAACTTATTAGCTCTTTCACTTTTAACAGTAGTATTAGTAGCTGCTCCATCATGTTCAAGTGATGATAATAACTCAAATGATAATACTCCAGAAACAGGATTTGTATTAAACCCAAATCAGTTAGAAGGTGATATCGAAGCTGGTCAAGCTATTGTATTAAAAAATGATAAAACGTACACATTAACTGGTGATTTAATTGTGAAAAATGGTGCAACATTAACAATTGAAGCTGGTACTATTATTGAAGCTAGCGGAATTGCTTACATCGCTGTTGAACAAGGTGGTAAAATTTATGTTGATGGTACAGAAGATAAACCTGTAGTTATGACATCTAACTTAAAAGCACCAGGATCTTGGGGTGGTTTAGTAATTTGTGGTAAAGCACCAATCAATAAAGTTAAGCCAGGAGAAACTGCTTTAGCAGAGGTTTCTGAATTAGCTTACGGTGGTACAGATGTTAACGATGATTCAGGATCTATCAGATATTTAAGAATTGAATATTCAGGTTACGCATATAACTCAGAAAAAGAGTTTAACGGATTATCATTATTCGGTGTTGGTAACGGAACAACAATTGAGTACGTACAAGTTCATGCAGGTTCTGACGACGGATTTGAGTGGTTTGGTGGTACAGTTGATGCAAACTATTTAGTTTCAACATCTAACGAAGATGATCAATTTGACTGGACTGAAGGTTGGAATGGTAAAGGTTCTAACTGGTATGCTAAAGAAGGTTTAGGTAAAGGTAACCGTGGTATTGAGGCAGATAATAATGCACAAAACAGAGCTGCTACACCTACTTCTGCTCCAACAATTTCTAACTTAACTTTAGTAGGTTTAGGTGTTGATAACGCAGGTTCTGAAAACCAAGCTATGAAATTACGTGAGGGTACTCATGGTATTTTTGATAACGTATATATTACAGGATTTAAAACAGGAATCGATGTGCAACATGATGAAACTCTTGCTGCTGTTGGAACTGGTTTAAAATTAACTAATGTTGCTTTTGGTGATGTAACAACTCCAGTTGCTGCTAAAAATACTGCAGGTGATAAAGTTGAAGTAGAAGGTTTAATTACTGAAAACGCAGCATCTAAAGGTGCAGGTGCAGGTGCAGAAGCTCCAGCTTGGACTAAAGGATGGACTGTAGGTTTATAATATAAACTTAGATATTTCTTTTGATTATAAAGGGAAGGCGTTAAGCCTTCCCTTATTTTTTAAATCCATTTTTTAAAATGTGCCTCACTATTTTGTAACTTTGTATTCTAAATTTTTTACGATTTGAATCCACAAGATATTTTCTCAATAGCAACAAAAAAGGAATTTGAAAAAATTACCATGAAAACCTTCAGACACCAATATGAAAATAATTTGGTGTACAAGCAGTATTGTGATTTGTTGGGTAAAAATCCATCAAACGTAAAAAAAGTACTCGAAATTCCTTTTTTACCCATTCAGTTTTTTAAATCGCATCAAGTTGTTGCGAATACAGATCCTGTTGTTACAACATTTACCAGTAGCGGTACCACCGGTAGCATTACATCTAAACATCTTGTAACCGATTTAAATTTTTACGAAGAAAGTTTTCGCACAACCTTTCGTCAGTTTTATGGCAATATCGAAGATTATGTAGTTTTAGCACTTTTACCTTCGTATTTAGAACGCGACGGATCCTCGTTAATTTATATGGTTAACGATTTAATAGAAGCTTCTAATCAGCCTGAATCTGGCTTTTATTTAAATAATTATGACGATTTAATTCAAACCTTAATCCGTTTAGATAAAGAAGGGCAAAACGTTTTATTAATTGGGGTTACTTATGCGTTGCTAGATGTGTTAGAAAAACAACAATTTGATTTAAAAAATAGCATTATAATGGAAACGGGCGGAATGAAAGGCCGCCGAAAAGAAATGATTCGTGAAGAATTGCATCAGGTTTTAACGCAAGGTTTTGGTGTTCCGGTTATTCATTCTGAATACGGTATGACCGAATTACTTTCGCAAGCTTATTCGTTAGGTAATGGTATTTTTGAATGTCCGCCTTACATGGAAGTTTTGATGCGCGATCCGGAAGATCCGTTTACGTATGTAGCTGACGGAAAAACGGGCGGAATTAATGTAATTGATTTAGGTAATTACAATTCGTGTTCGTTTATTGCTACGCAAGATTTAGGAAAAAAATATCCCAACCATTCTTTCGAAGTGCTGGGACGTTTTGATAATTCTGATATTCGTGGTTGTAACCTTATGGTATATTAAACAGCTTTAATTACAAAGTAGTTCTTTTTTCCTTTTTGGATCAACACAAAAGTTTCGTTTACTAAATCTTTCGCTTCAATTTTATAATCTTCGCTTACTTTTTCTTTATTAACCGAAATTGAGTTTTGTTTTAATTCACGGCGTGCATCGCTATTACTACCTAAAAAGTTAGTTTTGGCAGCTAAAGCAGCAATCATATCTATACCAGCTTCTATTTCAGTTTTTGGTAATTCAGCAGTAGGAATTCCTTCAAAAACTTCAGATAACGTTTGGTTATCTAATGCGCGTAACGCATCCATGCTTGGATTAAAAAACGCTTCTGATGCATGAATTACATTTTGTAACGCATCTTCACCATGAACCATAATTGTAACTTGCTCTGCTAATTTTTTCTGTAATTCACGTAAATGTGGTGCTTCGTTATGCGTTGCTAATAAAGCATCAATTTCATTTTTAGTTAAAAACGTAAAAATTTTAATATATTTTTCTGCATCAACATCGCTTGTGTTTAACCAATATTGGTAAAACTTATATGGGCTTGTACGATTGGCATCTAACCAAATATTTCCACCTTCGCTTTTACCAAATTTAGTACCGTCTGCTTTTGTAATTAGCGGGCAGGTTAGGGCATAAGCTTTTCCGTTACCAATACGGCGTACTAATTCTGTACCTGTGGTAATATTACCCCATTGGTCAGAACCGCCCATTTGTAACGTACATGATTTATCTTGATATAAGTGTAAAAAATCGTAACCTTGTAATAATTGATATGTAAATTCTGTAAACGACATACCGTCCTGTGCTTCTCCGTTTAAACGTTTCTTCACAGAATCTTTTGCCATCATATAATTTACGGTAATGTGCTTTCCTACTGATCGAATAAATTCTAAGAAAGAAAATTCTTTCATCCAATCGTAGTTGTTCACTAATTCTGCGGCATTCGCTGCATCCGATTCAAAATCTAAAAAACGAGCCAATTGGCCTTTAATAGCATTTTGGTTGTGGCGTAAAGCATCTTCATCTAATAAATTACGTTCGATTGATTTTCCTGATGGATCACCAATCATTCCAGTTGCTCCACCAACCAAAGCTAATGGTTTGTGCCCTGCTAACTGAAAATGTTTTAATAACATTACGCTTACTAAATGGCCAATATGCAATGAATCCGCTGTTGGGTCAATTCCCACATACGCAACACGCATCTGCTCCATCAAATGTTCTTCTGTGCCTGGCATCACGTCGTGGAGCATTCCTCTCCAAGTCACTTCTTCAATAAAATTTGTCATCTTAAAAAAATTAATTTTTTGCAAATATACTAATTTATAAAGCGCAGCTTGTTTACTTTGTTATATTTTAAAATGTTTTTGTACATGTACATGCTTTTTTGTAATGTTGTTTATTAATTGATTTTAAGGAATGAAAACCCAAGCTTGTTCGTATTGTAAGGCACCTATAACTTGTAAAGCAAATGATATTACCAATTGCGATTGCCAATCGGTTAATTTGTTGCCAGAAACCGTACATTTTTTACAAACCAAAACCAATCATAATTGTTTGTGTAATGCTTGTTTGCATCGTTTTGACCAATGGGTGCAATTCGGTCTAAACAATCCGTTTCCGGCGCGTATGTCGCAAATGCAACCGGTACATTTTTATACAGAAAATGGCTTTTTTGTGTTTACTGAGCAGTATCATGTGCATAAAGGTTATTGTTGCGAAAATAATTGTAGGCATTGTGTTTATCAATCAAAAATATAAGGATTCACTTGCCTCATTAAGAATACATTAAATATGTGCTAAATATTAGATTTGATATATAATTTTTATCTAACTTTGTAGTTCATATAGGAAAGATATTATACAATATAATGAAAGGACCATTATTCTATTCTAAAATTTTACTTTTTGGTGAGTACGGAATTATAAAAGATTCTAAAGGTTTATCTATCCCTTACAACTTTTACAATGGTGCTTTAAAAATAGAAGACAATCCGTCTGAAATTGCACAAAAATCTAATGCAAGCTTAAAAAAGTTTGCACTGTATTTAAAACAGCTACAAACAGATACCCCTGATTTAGTGCAGTTTGATATGGAAAAATTAGAGCAAGATTTACAGGCTGGTATGTATTTTGACTCTTCTATTCCGCAAGGATATGGAGTAGGAAGCAGTGGTGCTTTAGTTGCTGCTGTTTACGACAAATATGCTGTAAATAAAATAACGGTTTTAGAAAACCTTACGCGTGAAAAATTATTGCAATTAAAAGGCATTTTTGCCGAAATGGAATCTTTTTTTCATGGTAAAAGTTCAGGCTTAGATCCGCTTAATAGTTATTTAAGTTTACCTATTTTAATTAATTCTAAAGATCATATTGAACCTGCTGGCATTCCGTCACAAGCCACCGAAGGTAAAGGAGCAGTTTTTTTAATAGATTCTGGCATTGTTGGTGAAACGGCCCCTTTGGTTAATATTTTTATGGAAAATCTTAAAAACGAAGGTTTCCGTACCATGATGAAAGAGCAGTTTTCTAAGTTCACAGATGCAGCGGTTGAAGGATTTTTAAAAGGGAATTTTAAATCGGTTTTTGATAACACCAAACAACTTTCTAAAATTGCATTAAGCCATTTTAGACCTATGATTCCGGAGCAATTTTTAAACGTTTGGCAAAAAGGAATTGACACCAACGATTATTATTTAAAACTTTGTGGTTCTGGCGGTGGTGGTTATATTTTAGGTTTCACCGAAGATTTAGAAAAAGCCAAAGCATCATTAAAAGATTACAAATTAGAAGTAGTTTATCAGTTTTAAAAAACACATATAAAAGTCCCAAATTAGGGACTTTTTTTTATATTTGAATATGACTGAAAGAAAGCTAAAATATTTTTTTATCAAGTTTATAAGTTTATTCTCGGTAGTGCGTGGTTACAACATTTTTGTGATTGTAATTGCGCAATATTTAGCTTCAATTTTCATATTTGCAGAAAACGAAACAATTTTGGAGGTACTTTTAGACGCAAACCTTTTTTTAATTGTTTTCTCATCAACCTTAGCTATTGCTGGTGGTTATATTATTAACAACTTTTACGATTCAGAAAAAGATTTAATTAACCGCCCACATAAATTAATGTTAGATAAATTAGTAAGCCAAGAATTTAAGCTTCGTGTTTATTTTAGTTTAAACTTTTTTGCAGTAGTTTTTTCTTTTATTGTTTCTTGGCATGCAGCAGCTTTTTTTGCGGGCTATATTTTTCTGCTCTGGTTTTATTCGCACAAACTAAAAAAATATCCATTTATTGGTAATTTAACCGCATCGCTGGTAGCTGTTTTACCCTTTTTTAGTATTTTAATGTACTTTCAAAACTTTCATTCGGTTATTTTTGTACATGCAGCCTTGGTTTATTTGTTTGTTTTAATTCGCGAATTAATTAAAGATTTAACCTCAATAAAAGGCGATTTAGCTAACAATTACCGAACCATTTCTGTAGTTTATGGCGAAAGTTTTGCTAAACATTGTATTAGCTTTTTATCGGTTTTGGTGCTAATTCCTTGCTGGTTACTTATGAATAAATACGATGTGGGTTACATGAATTACTTTTTATATTTTGCCCTTTTTATACTTTTACTAATCAATATTATGCTGTATAAAACCGATGCAACTTTTGGTTATAAAAAAATACATGTATTAATGAAGATTTTAATATTAATAGGAATTTTCTCTATTTTATTAATCGATGCACAAGTAATTCATTACGGAAAAAGGCTTCTGTTGCCATAAAATCTTTAATAAGTTAAAAATTAGTTTACTTGACTTAAAATAATACTATCTTTGCTAAAAATATTGAAAGATGAGTTACGGAAAAGGGAATAATAAAAACAAAAAATTCTCTTCGTCTAAACCAAGCACACCAAGATTTGGTGATGATAAACGAAAAAAATCTTCTGAAGGAGGTTCTTCGTTTAGTAAAGACGGAAATAAAAAATTTGGAACCTATAAAGGAAAACCAAAGTTCGAGGGGCAGCCTAAACCAAAAGTGGTTAAAAGTTTAAACGACGAAATTCGTTTAAATAAATATATTGCTAATTCGGGCGCTTGTTCGCGTCGCGATGCTGATATTTACATTCAGTCAGGTAACGTTTCTGTTAATGGCGTTGTAGTTACAGAAATGGGATATAAAGTAAAACCTTCTGATAAAGTTGTTTTTGACGGATCGTTAATTACGCCAGAAAAGAAGGAATATATCTTATTAAACAAACCTAAAGGATTTTCTACCATTGGTGATGCTGACAAGCAAACATCAAACGTTATGGATTTGGTTAGAATGGCAACAAAAGCAAAAATTCAACCAATTGGACGTATGGATAAATCAACCACTGGGTTGTTGTTGTTTACAAATGATTCTGATATTGTACGTAAATTTAATTTACCACAACAACGTTCGCCAAAAGTTTACCAAGTTTCTTTAGATAAAAATTTAAAATACGAAGATTTAGAAAAAGTGCAAAACGGTATTCATATTGATGAGCATCGTATTCACGTTGATGAAATTGATTATGTTGAAAATCAACCTAAATCTGAAATCGGAATTAAATTAGGTAGCGCTAACGTAAAAGTAGTTCGTAACATTTTTGAACATTTAGGTTATAATGTTTTAAAAGTTGACCGCGTTATGTTTGCAGGTTTAACTAAAAAGAATTTACCACGCGGTACGTGGAGATTTTTAACCGAGCAAGAAATAATCAATTTAAAAAATGCATAAAAAAAAGGCTTTCGAATTTCGAAAGCCTTTTTTTGTATAGGTAAGCTATTATAAAACAGCTTCAATTGCTTTTGCGTACGTATCTTTTGGTGCAACACCAACCTGACGTCCAACAACCTCACCGTTTTTAAAAATTAAAACCGTAGGAATGTTGCGAATACCAAATTTAGATGGAAAATCTTGATTTGCATCAACGTCAACTTTTGCAATTACTGCACGTCCTTCAAACTCAGTGCTTAATTCATCAATAATTGGAGCTACCATGCGGCAAGGACCACACCATGTTGCCCAAAAATCTACTAAAACTGGTTTGTCTGAGTTTAAAACCAATTCTTCAAACGTAGCGTCTGTTATTTCTAATGCCATAATTCTGTTCTTTATAAATAATTCGTATTACAAATATAATAATATTTTTAATCCTTTTTAGCGTTATTGTATTGAAATTGATTATGCTGCTATTGTTGCTATTTATTTAAGAAACTTTAAAAGGAATTTGTAATTGCTCTAAATCTTGCAAAAATTGCGGATTAATATCAACTTTTAACTTGCGGCTATCCATGGCAAGTTTGGTTACAATTTTAAATTCTTCAACTTCTTCTGTTAATACCGCTTGTATTTGCTCTTCACCATTTTCGGCTAATTCCTCGTCTAAATTAGTTTCGCTTTCTAAAGGCGTTTCAACTAAACGTTTTATTTTTTCAATTTCTAAAACCTCAAAACTTACCGGCGTATTTCCCGGATGAATGCTAAATAATTGGTTTAATTCCATAATTTTTTGTTCATCAAAATCAAAAATAGAAAGTACAATGTTTATTTTTTTGGCAAAATGACTTAAAACATCTTGCAACAACATCATGTTTACAAACTGAATTTTAGGATCAGATTTTTTACCGGTTGTTTTATTTACCCAACCTTCTTTAATATTGATGCGTAAGTAAATAAATTGGTTTAACAATAAAAAATGGCGCAGCTTTAAATATTCTTCATCAAAAATTCTAAACTCATAATTTTCATCATAACCTTCAACTATAAAAGTTGCCCAACCTTTGCCATTTTTAGCAGTACGATGCTGTACATCGGTAATAATACCGCCAAAAGAAAGGTTTTTACCAATTAGGTTTTCTATATCTTTTAGTTCTTCAAATCGGTTGTGTGCAAAATATTTTAGTGCATGTTTATAATCATCTAATGGATGCCCTGAAATGTAAATACCAACAACTTCTTTTTCTTTGGCAAGTTTTTCCATCGCTCCCCATTCTTCGCATTGCGGAATTACAGGTTCAGGAATTTGTACATCCGACATTTCTCCAAACAAACTTACTTGTGCTGAATTAGCACTTTCCTGATGTTTGGCTCCATATTTAATTGCCTTTTCTAAAAAGGTAATGGTATCTTCTGCTGTATGAAAATATTGCGCACGGTGCGTATCTGTAAAACAATCAAATCCGCCAGCTAGCGCTAAGTTTTCAAAGGCTTTTTTGTTGGCTGCACGTAAATCTATTCGTTTAGCTAAATCAAAAATTGATTTATAATCACCGTCTTGTCGGTTTTGAATAATGGTGTTCACTGCACCTTCGCCCACACCTTTTACAGCTCCCATACCAAAACGAATTTCGTAATTATCGTTAACGGCAAATTTATAATGTGATTCGTTTACATCTGGTCCTAAAACTTTTAATCCCATGCGTTTACATTCTTCCATAAAAAACGTAACCGATTTAATATCGTTCATGTTGTTAGAAAGAACCGCAGCCATATATTCGGCCGGATAATGTGCTTTTAAATAAGCAGTTTGGTATGCAATCCAAGCATAACAGGTTGAGTGCGATTTGTTGAATGCGTATGATGCAAAAGCTTCCCAGTCTTTCCAAATTTTTTCTAAAATGTTTGCATCATGGCCTTTGGCCGATGCTTGTTCTACAAACTTGGGTTTCATTTTATCTAGTACATCCTTTTGCTTTTTACCCATGGCTTTACGTAAAACGTCGGCTTCACCTTTGGTAAAATCAGCCAGTTTTTGAGACAAAAGCATTACCTGTTCTTGGTATACCGTAATTCCGTAGGTTTCTTTTAAATATTCTTCGCAAGCTTCTAAATCGTACGTAATAGGTTCTTCACCATTTTTACGACGGATAAAAGAAGGGATATATTCTAACGGGCCTGGACGATATAGGGCATTCATGGCAATTAGATCTCCAAAAACGGTAGGTTTTAATTCGCGCATGTATTTTTGCATTCCGGCACTTTCATACTGAAAAACTCCAACGGTTTCTCCGCGTTGGAAAAGTTGGTATGTTTTTTCATCATCAATTGGAATGGTTTCTGGATCAATTACTTTACCCGTGCGTTGCTTAATAATGGCGCACGTATCTTTAATTAAGGTTAAAGTTTTTAGTCCTAAAAAGTCCATTTTTAATAACCCTGCCGATTCGGCAACGGAGTTATCAAACTGCGTAACATATAAATCGGAATCTTTTGCGGTTTGTACAGGAACGAAATTGGTAATATCGTCTGGAGTAATAATAACACCACAAGCGTGAATCCCGGTATTACGCATCGAACCTTCGATGATTTTTGCTTGCTGAATGGTTTCGGCTGCTAAATCGCCTTGATTGGCAATATTGATAAGTTCTTTAATCGGTTCAAATTCGTCCGAGCGAACTGCTTTTTTAATTTCATCTTCAGATTCTTTTAAAAAGCGAGCCAAATTCCATTTCCCCGGCATCATGGTCGGGATTAGCTTGGCAATTCTTTCGGATTCGTATAGCGGTAAATCTAACACGCGCGCCGCATCTTTAATAGATGATTTGGTTGCCATTTTACCGTAGGTAATAATTTGCGCAACTTGGTTTGCTCCGTATTTATTAATTACATAATCCATAACGCGTCCGCGTCCTTCATCATCAAAATCAATATCAATATCGGGCATGGAAACACGATCGGGATTTAAAAAACGCTCAAAAAGTAAATCGTACTGAATAGGATCTAAATTGGTAATCCATAAACAATAAGCAACGGCAGAGCCTGCTGCGGAGCCACGGCCCGGACCAACAGAAACGCCCATGCTGCGTGCGGCAGCAATAAAATCTTGCACGATCAAGAAATAGCCCGGGTAGCCTGAATTGGCAATAATTTGCAATTCAAAATCTAAACGTTCTTTAATTTCGTCGGTAATTTCTGCGTATCTTTTTTCGGCTCCTTTATAGGTTAAATAACGTAAATATGCATTTTCACCACGTTTACCACCATCTTGATCGTCTAACGGGTCAACAAATTCTTCAGGAATATCAAATTTTGGTAATAAAATATCACGAGCTAAATCGTAAACTTCAATTTTATCTACAATTTCCTGAATATTTATTATAGCTTCTGGAATGTCGGCAAATAGTGCTTTCATTTCGTCTTGCGTTTTAAAATAATATTCAGAATTTGGTAAGCCGTAACGGTAACCTCGGCCTTTGCCAATTGGCGTTGCTTGTTTTTCTCCGTCTTTTACACAAAGCAAAATATCGTGCGCATTGGCGTCAGATTTGTTCATGTAATACGTATTGTTTGTTGCCACCAATTTAACCTGATGTTTGTGCGCCAATTCGATTAAACTTATGTTGGCACGATTTTCATCTTCTTGGTTGTGGCGCATAATTTCGACATATAAATCATCTTGAAAATGCGTTTTCCACCACAATAAAGCTTCTTCAGCTTGTTTTAAACCGGTGTTTAAAATTTTATTCGGAATTTCACCCATTAAGTTTCCGGTTAGTACAATTACATCTTCTTTGTACTGCAATAAAATTTCTTTATCAATACGCGGAACGTAATAAAAACCGTCAATGAATGCAATGGATGAAAGCTTGGCTAAGTTATGGTAGCCTTTTTTGGTTTTAGCAAGCAAAACAACTTGGTACCCGTTATCTTTTTTGGTTTTATCTTTATGGTTTTCGCATATATTAAATTCGCAACCTACAATGGGTTTTATTTCGGTTTCGGTTGGTTCTTCACCATTTTCTTTAGCTGTTTTAATGCTATTTGCTACCGATTTGTTATGTCCTAAAATGGCGCTTACAAATTTAAAAGCTCCCATCATGTTACCATGATCGGTCATGGCAATTGCTGGCATTTTATCGGCAGCTGCTTGTTTTACCAACGCACCAATATCAATGGTTGATTGTAAAACCGAAAATTGGGTGTGGTTGTGCAAGTGCGCAAAAGCATGTGTGCTTAAATCAACTTTTGTAGTTTGGCTTGGTTCTTTCTTTTTTTGTAAAGCTTCAATTTCTTTTCTAATTTCTTCTGAAGCTTTTTTAAGATTGATGTGCTTTAAGCCAATTAACTCAAAAGGTTTTGGGTTTTGGGTTTTAAATTGTTTTAAATAGGATGCATCTTCTAGTAATTCGTCAGCTGTAAAAACATCTTTTCTAATCAATTCAAAAAAACAACGCGTAGTTGCCTCAACATCGGCTGTTGCATTGTGGGCTTCAGCAAATGGCTGATTGAATAAAAATTGATGCAACTCGGTTAAAGTTGGTAATTTAAAACGTCCACCACGTCCTCCAGGTAGTTTTAATAAATTAGCTGTTGTTTCGGTACAGGTATCTAAAACAGGAAGTTCGTTTAAATCAGTATCTAAATTGGCGCGGTAAAATTCGGCACCCATAATTTTTAAATCGAAGCCAACATTTTGACCAACTACAAATTTGGTTTTAGATAAGGCAATATTAAAATGCTCTAAAACTTGTTGTAAAGCTGCTCCTTTTTGTTGTGCCAAAGCTGTTGAAATACCGTGAATTCTTTCAGAATCATACGGAATGTCAAAACCATTAGGTTGTACTAAATAATCCTGATGCTCAATTAAATTACCCATTTCGTCATGCAATTGCCAAGCAATTTGTATGCATCTTGGCCAATTGTCTGTATCTGTAATAGGGGCATTATAATCGCGAGGTAATCCCGTTGTTTCTGTATCAAAAATTAAGTACATGAATTTAAATTTATGTGTAAAAGTAAGTAGGTAAAGATAATAAATTATTGGCTAATGCGGTCTTAAAGAAAGCTTGTTAAAAATACAAAATACTACAGACGAACTAAGGCTTTGGCTTTTATAAATTTTGATTTTTAATTGTATGTAATTCAGTTGTTTGTGGTTTTTGAAATAGATGTAAAAAATGTTGTAATAATTAGGTTAAAAGTATTATATTTGCAACCTATATTTATAAACGAGGTCGGGTACCTCAAATTTAATCACAAAGATTATGTCAGTAAAAATTAGATTACAAAGACACGGTAAAAAAGGAAAACCTTTTTATTGGGTAGTTGCTGCAGATGCACGCGCTAAAAGAGATGGTAAATTCTTAGAAAAAATCGGAACTTACAATCCAAACACTAACCCTGCAACTGTTGAATTAAACATGGATTCAGCTGTTAAATGGTTATTTAACGGTGCTCAGCCAACTGACACAGCAAGAGGAATTCTTTCTCAACAAGGTGTGTTGTTAAAACACCACTTAGAAACTGGAGTGCGTAAAGGTGCTATTACAGCTGAAACTGCTGAAGCTAAATTTACTGCTTGGGTTGAAGAAAAAAACAACAGAGTTGCTGCAAAAGTTTCAGGTTTAGCTGATACTAAAGCTGCTGCTAAAGCTGCTGCTTTAAAAGCTGAAAAAGAAACTAGCGCTAAACGTGCTGCTGCTATTGCTGAAAAAGCTGCTGCTGCCTACGGCTGCTGCTGCATCAGAAGAAGCTCCTGCAACAGAAGAAACTGCTGAAGGTACTGAAGCATAATTTATTGAGCGATTATGCGTAAAAAAGATTGTTTTTATTTAGGTAAAATCGCGAAAAAATTTAGTTTCAAAGGTGAGGTTCTGGCGTATTTAGATACTGATGAACCTTATTTATACGAAAATTTGGAATCAGTCTTTGTTGAAAGAAACAAAGACTTGGTTCCTTTTTTTATAGAAAGATCTTCAATTCATAAAAATGATTTTTTACGAATTAAGTTTGAAGATATTGATTCTGAAGAAGAAGCCGATCAAGTGATGGGCTGCGCGATATATTTGCCATTATCTTTATTACCTAAATTAGAAGGCAATAAGTTTTATTTCCATGAAATTGTTGGATTTAAAGCTGTTGATGAACGTTTAGGTGAAATTGGGATAATGCAAGGAGTAAACGATAGCAATGCACAACCGTTATTCGAAATTTTAAATGGAGAAAAGCAAATTTTAGTGCCAATGGTTGATGAGTTTCTTGTTAAAGTTGACCGAGAAAATAAACAAATCATTTTAAAAACCCCACCGGGATTAGTAGATTTGTATTTAGAAGATTAAGAGAGATTGAGGCAACTTAATCTCTTTTTTATTTACCATTTATTTTATACTTATGTTTCAGTTTAAGCAATTCAGCATTCAACAACAACGTACCGCAATGAAAGTAGGTACAGATGGTGTTTTGTTAGGGGCTTGGGTTCCGTTAATTAATAATCCTTACACCGTTTTAGATATTGGTGCCGGTACCGGAGTAATTTCGCTAATGGTTGCACAACGCGCGCCTGAAGCGCAAATTGATGCAGTAGAAATTGATGAAGCAGCTTACGAAGAATGTGTAGACAATTTTGAAAATTCTCCGTGGAAAGATCGTGTGTTTTGTTATCATGCCGATTTAGAAGAATTTGCTGATGAATTTTACGAGGAAGAAGAAGAAGAATACGATTTAATTGTATCTAATCCGCCTTTTTACAGCGAAAATTATTCGTCAGGCGATGCGCAACGTGATCAAGCTCGTTTTCAAGAAGCGATGCCGTTTGATTTGCTTATCGAAAGTGCACAAGCTTTACTATCCGATAACGGTATTTTAGCCGTTGTTATTCCGCATAAAGAAGAAGAAAATTTTATAGCCTTATGTGCCAGCGTGAATCTATTTCCTTTAAAAATTACTCGTGTAAAAGGTACGCCTACCGCCGAAATTAAACGATCTTTATTGGCTTTTACCCGAATTGATCAACAACCGTTGGTTGATGAATTGGTTATTGAATTAGAACGTCATGTTTACACCGATGCATACAAAGCTTTAACCCACGAATTTTATTTAAAAATGTAGATAATTATTTGAAATAGCTTAGTTTAGCATTACTTTTTTTTTACCTTTAGTATTAAACTAACAAACTAAAATATATTATGAAACAGGATTTATTTCAAGCTCCAGATTATTACTTATTAGACGATTTATTGACTGAAGAACATAAGTTAATTCGTGAATCTGTTAGAACTTGGGTTAAAAAAGAAGTTACTCCTATTATAGAAGATTATGCACAACGTGCAGAATTTCCACAACATTTGGTAAAAGGATTGGGCGAAGTAGGTGGTTTTGGTTGCTATATTCCTGAAGAATATGGTGGGGCAGGGCTAGATCAAATTTCTTACGGATTAATCATGCAAGAAATTGAACGTGGCGATTCGGGTATTCGTTCAACATCATCAGTACAAACTTCATTAGTTATGTATCCGATTTGGAAGTACGGAACCGAAGAACAACGTAAAAAATACCTACCTAAATTAGCTTCTGGCGAATGGTTGGGAAGCTTTGGATTAACCGAACCTGATTTTGGATCTAATCCAGGCGGAATGATTACCAATTATAAAGATATGGGCGATTATTATTTGCTAAACGGAGCTAAAATGTGGATTTCTAACGCACCATTTTGCGATTTAGCTGTTGTTTGGGCTAAAAATGAAGAAGGACGTATTCATGGTTTAATAGTTGAACGCGGTATGGAAGGTTTTACTACGCCAGAAACGCACAACAAATGGTCGTTACGTGCATCCGCAACGGGCGAATTAATTTTTGATAATGTAAAAGTGCCTAAAGCTAATTTATTACCTAACAAATCGGGCTTAGGTGCACCGCTTGGCTGTTTAGATTCTGCTCGTTATGGCATTGCTTGGGGCGCTATTGGTGCAGCAATGGATTGTTATGATACAGCTTTACGTTACAGCAAAGAGCGCATTCAGTTCGGAAAACCAATCGGAGCTTTCCAGTTACAGCAAAAAAATTAGCCGAAATGATTACAGAAATAACCAAAGCTCAATTTTTAACTTGGCGCTTAGGTGTTTTACGTAACGAAGGGCGTGCAACATCCGCTCAAATATCTATGGCAAAACGTAACAATGTAGATATGGCAATTAATATTGCTCGCGAAGCCAGACAAATGTTAGGCGGAATGGGTATTACAGGTGATTATTCACTAATGCGCCATAGCATGAATTTAGAATCGGTAATTACTTACGAAGGTACACACGATATTCATTTATTAATTACCGGAATGGATGTAACCGGTTTTTCTGCCTTTTCATAGAAATTGTAATCTTTTAAGATATTTATTAAAAAAGCTTCGTTAATTAAACGAAGCTTTTTTAATTTTACAATATTAATTAAATGCTGTTTTATGAGTTCTATTCAAGCGGTTAACCAAGCGATTTCTGGTTACAAAAGTGCGTTATTAAAACACCCGTTATATAACGAAATTACTAATATTCAAGATTTACATGCTTTTACCGAAGGACATGTTTATGCCGTTTGGGATTTCATGTCGCTTTTAAAAGCTTTACAAATAAAGTTAACCTGCGTACAAACACCCTGGTTTGCAAGCGAACATACTGAATTGCGTTATTTAATCAATGCAATTGTTTTGGGCGAAGAATCTGACGAAACTTTAAGCGGATCGCATCAAAGTCATTTTGAAATGTATTTAGATGCCATGCAAGCTTGTGGTGCTTCTACCCAAAAAATAACCGCTTTTTTGCAAGAAGTTGTTCAAACTCAAAACATATTTGTGGCCATTAAAACGGCAAACTTGCATCCAAACATTAAACGTTTTTTAGATTTTACTTTTAATGTAATTGAACACGGTAAAACACACGAAATTGCTGCAGCTTTTACCTTTGGTCGCGAAGATTTGATTCCGAAAATGTTTACCGAAATTTTAAAAGAGTTTAAAGTAAATTTTCCGAACCACGATTTATCTAAATTGATTTATTATTTTGAACGTCATATTGAATTGGATGCCGATGAACATGGCCCAATGGCATTTAAAATGTTAGAAGTTTTATGTGGAACTGATAATCAAAAATGGAAAGAAGTTGAGGCGGTTGCTATTGAAGCTTTAGAATGCCGTATGGAACTTTGGGATGCCATTTTAGAAAATATTACTGCCGAAACCATGGCATAAAAAAATCGACCATAAGGTCGATTTTTTTTTATAATTATTTCTATTTAAAAGAAAAGATGATTTTCTAGAAAAATTTATAATTCTTCTGCTCCGTTACCCATGTAGTCAACAATAAACTGCTTGTTTTGGCAAAACGCAGCAAGTTCGGTTTCAATAAAATGCAAAACCGTTTCTTTGTTTGCTTCAGGGTATAAAACATGTACGTTAGCACCAGCATCTAAAGTAAAACAAACCGGTGTGTTGGTTGCTTTTCTAAATTCCCATATTTTATTAATAATTTGTAAGGTATTTGGTTTCATTAAAATAAAATACGGCATTGAGGTTAACATCATGGCATGCAAGGTTAAAGCTTCGCTTTCTACCAAGGCAATAAACTCGGTTAAATTACCCGTTTCTAAAATGTTTTTTAGTTGGGTTAAGTTTACGTGTGCCTGTTCAAAGCGTTGTGCTGCAAACGGATGATTGTGCATCAAATCGTGACCAAGGGTGCTAGAAACTTGTTTTTCACCTTTATCTACTAATAAAATGGTATCCTGAAAGTTATTAAAAACAGGATGCATTGGGAAAGGAAATGATACTCCGAATAAATCTGAACTTTCTGGAATATCTTGTTGTTTACCCCAAACTACCACATTGCCTTTTACGCTTCGGCAAGCCGAGCCCGAACCTAAACGCGCTAAAAAAGATGCTTTTTCATAAAAATAAGCATCACTCATGTTTGGGTTTAGTCGTTTTTCTAAACTCATAATATTCATAGCCAAGGCGCTCATGCCTGATGCAGATGATGCAATGCCCGAGCTATGCGGAAATGTGTTTTGTGAGTTTATAGTAAAATGAAAGTTTTTTAAATACGGGCAATAGCTTTCTATGCGTTTAAAAAACGTGTTTATTTTAGGTTTAAAATCTTCTTTAGGTTTGTTTTCGAATAAAAAATCAAATTGAAAAGTACCATTATCTGTTGTAGGTTCGTATGCAACCGATGTTATGGTTTTACAATTGTTTAATGTAAAACTTAACGATGGGTTTGCCGGAATTTGATTTTCTTTTTTTCCCCAATATTTTACTAAGGCAATGTTGCTGGGTGCACTCCAAGTGCTTTTTCCGGCTGCTGTAGTAAGTTGGTTGTGTGTGTAAATAAAATAATTGTTTGTAATCATTTTTTTTATTTTGTGTGCTACGTTGGCTTTTAGCCCTGATAGAGCCGATATCCTTTTATTTTTAAGCTGAGATTACGAGGCTAAAAATAAAAGATTAAGGCGAAAGCAGGAAATGCGATTATTTTATGCCCGAAATATTACTGCTACAAATATAAAAATTAATTGTTTGCAATATGGGTTGCTGCCAGGTAACTGGTTGTCCATGCGTTTTGAAAGTTGAATCCGCCCGTAATGGCATCAATATTTACAACTTCGCCTGCAAAATATACGTTAGGTAAAATTTTGCTTTGCATGGTTTTAAAATTTATTTCTTTTAAATCTACGCCGCCTGCGGTTACAAATTCATCTTTAAATGTGCTTTTACCATTTACTTGGTATTCATCTTGGGTTAAAATTTGTGCTAACGCTTGCATTTGTTTTTTAGATAAATCTGCCCATTTTGCATCGGCATCAATTTCGGCTTTGTTTAAAAAATAATGCCAAAGGCGCGTAGGAAAATTGAATTTATTTTTTTTGTAAATGTTTTGTTTGGCGCTTTCGGTCTTACATTCTTTCAGCTCATTTTCTATTTCATTGGTTTCGTATTCTTGCATCCAATTTAATTGTAAGGTAAAATTGTAGTTTAACTGCGCCAAATCACGAGCGCCCCAAGCCGATAAACGTAAAATAGCTGGCCCGCTAACGCCCCAATGTGTAATAAGTAATGGTCCGCTGGCTACAAGCTTTGTGTTTTTTATGCTTACCGTTGCCGGATGGGCAATGCCCATTAGCTCGGTTAATTTTTTGTTTTTGATGTTGAAAGTAAATAACGACGGAACGGGAGGTACAATTTTATGCTCAAAACTTTGTAATAAATCCCACATTTTTGGGTTTGATCCGGTGGTAAAAACAATTTTTTGCGCTAAATACTTTTGATTTTGCGTATCTAATTTCCAACCTTTTTCGCTTTGAAATACGTTTTGAACGGTTTGCGAAGTTATAATTTGAATGTTGTACTTTTTACTTAGGTTTATAAAACAATCAATTATGGTTTGCGAGCTATCTGATTCTGGAAACATGCGCCCGTCTTCTTCAATTTTTAAATTAACCTTGTGTTTTTCAAACCAAGCAATGGTATCGCCCGAGCAAAATTGATTAAATGGTCCTTTTAGTTCTTTTTCACCACGAGGGTAAAATTTAACCAAATCGTTTGGTATAAAACAAGCATGGGTAACGTTGCATCGGCCACCGCCAGAAATTTTTACCTTGGTTAAAACTTCTTTACCACGTTCTAAAATAGCAATAGTAAGTTTTGGATTTTGTTCGGCAATGTTAAGGGCTGTAAAAAATCCTGCTGCACCGCCTCCAATTATTATAATATCAAAGCTTTGAATCATTTTTTGCATTCTTGAATTGCAAAGTTACTATTTTTGTATAGTTTTATAGTTTTAATGTTAGTATTTTGTAATAATTAACGTTATTTGATAGTTTATTTACTAATCAAACAAATATTTAAATTATGAGTTTTGAAAAAAGGAAACTAATTAAAATTGTTGCATGGACCTTTGGGAGCATTATTGCTTTGGTTTTGCTGGTAAATGCTGTTTTTTTCTACTTGTTGCATTCTAAAATTCCTGAATCTTTAGCTAAAAACGATTTAGATTATAGCATTACTTATTCTGATTTATCTGTTTCTTTTTTTAGTAATGAAATTGTGTTGAAAAATTTGGTAATTCATCCTTTAGATACAACCGCTCGAGAAAAAACCGGAATTTATGCAACAATTGATAAAGTAAAATTATACGACGTTTCGTTATTAAATATTGTGCGTACCAACCAAATTAAAGTTGGTGGTTTTGATATTGAAACACCAGATATTAGGTTATATCCGTTAAAAAAAGATTCGGTTAAAGTTAAAGATCAGTTTGACAAAATTTTAAAGCTTGAGGTTTTTAACATGAACAATGGCAATTTAAAAGTTTATAAAGATTATGCTGCGCATCCCTTTTTTACGGTTGCTAATTTTAATTTTAAGTTGAATGATATTGGCATTTCTAAGCAAAGCTTGACTGATAAAATTCCGTTTACGTTTTCGGATTATAACATTACAGCCGATTCATTTACGTTTGTTATGAATCGTTTTTATACCATTACCACGGGTGCGTTTAAAACCGACTTTTCTACCTTAAAATTAAACGATATTCATTTAAAACCCAATTATACCGAAAAAGAGTTTTTAAGCCGTGTTAACCATCAGGTTGATATTTACAACGTTGCCGTAAAAGAAGTTAAGTTAGACAGCTTAAATTGGGGATACAATAAAGACCGTGAATTGTTTGTTGATATTGCTAGCGTAACTTTAGATCAGATTGATGCGCGAATTTCGCGCGATAAAGGATTACCGCCCGATACGTCGTTCAAACCTTTGTACAGCCAAATGCTGCGTGAAATACCATTCTATTTATCGGTAAATAATATAGCAATTAACAACTCGAACATTGTTTATAAAGAAGAGCAAGATGCGCGCCCGTTGTACGGAGCTGTTTCGTTCGGTAATTTTAACGCAACCATACAAAATTTAGCTTCTGGATTTAAACAAACGCATTTACCCGATGTGTTAATTGATGTGGATTGTTTGTTTTATGAAGTTGCTCCTTTGCATGTGACTTGGAATTTTAATGTTTTAAATCGCAATGACGATTTTAATATTCAAGGTGTTTTAGAAAACTTACCGGCCAATCGCGTAGATAAATTTATCGAACCAAGTTTTAACGTTACCACGCAAGGTAATTTTAAAGAGCTTAAATTTAATTATTCTGGAAATAATGAGTTAGCCAAAGGTGAGTTTGCGATTGATTATTCAGAATTACAAGTAATTTTTTTGCGAAAAGATGGTAAGAAAAATCACTTTTTATCTTTTGTAGGAAATTTATTGGTAAAAAAAGATACCGATGATCGATTTAAACATACGTACGTGAAGTTCGATAGAATCAAGGATAAGAGCTTTTTTAATTTAGTTTGGAAAACTACTGCTCAAGGCTTAGAGCATACTTTATTAGTTATTTAACATTTGAAGCCGTTTTTTATGTTTATTTTTAAAATAAAAAAACATGAGAAAATTATATTATTTTTTTGTAGGATGCCTTTTACTTGCAAGTTGTTCTACAACTAAAACGGTTACCATACAAAAAAATGGTAAGGAAGAAACGGTTGAGGTAGTACCAAGCAATGTTCAGTTTTTGGATGATTTTAGACATGTGCCTGAAGCTACAAAAGAAGCTTTTTTAAAGAAAAATAAGGCATTAAGTGATAAAACTTCGATTCTGTTTTTAACCTTAGGTTATAAAGGCGAAGTTGTAAAAGTTTACAATGCATCAAAAAATATTTACAACGGTACAACATATACGCTAAAATCTAACGGAGTTGCGGGTTACATGACGGTGCCAAATACTGAAGATATTTTAATTACTGATGATTATACCAAAGCAACAGCTTTGCTAGAAGCGAAGTATTTAGAAAAATATAAGTTTGTTTATGTTAAAAAAGATAACAATAAAAAAGACGAACCTTATACGATTTCTTACAGCAATAAGTTAAGACCATTATAAAATAAAAAAACCTCAGATTATATCTGAGGTTTTTTTATACGAAGCAAGTAAAGTCAATAAAAAAAGCTTAACCAGTAGATTAAGCTTTTTGTGTGCGTAAAAGGACTCGAACCTTCACACCTTGCGGCACCAGATCCTAAGTCTGGCGTGTCTACCAATTTCACCATACGCGATTTGGTGCGAAACAAGCTTAAACATTGTTATTCTTGTTCCTTTAAGACGTTGCAAATATACAAGCATTTTTATTTTCTGCAAACTTTAATTTAAAAAAATAGTAACTTTTATTTCAAGTTTTTTCTAACGTTTTGTAAGTAAATCAATTAAATGTTTTTAAAAAGTAGATTATTTGTTTCCTTTTTATAAAAATTAGTTATTTTTATATTTCATTACAACAAAAATTGGGTTTACCTTATAATTATACGGGGTTATCTAGTTTTTATTATCTTTACAACTTTCTATTCAATATAAATATGAACAACATAAAACAATACGTTCAGGAAAATAAAGAACGTTTTTTAAATGAATTAATTGACCTGTTAAAAATTCCATCAGTAAGTGCTGATAGCGCTTATTCACAAGATGTAATTGATGCTGCAAATGCTGTTAAAGCAAGCTTGTTGGATGCAGGATGCGATTTTGCAGAATTGTGTGAAACGCCAGGTTATCCAATTGTTTACGGAGAAAAAACAATTGATCCGGATTTACCAACCGTTTTAGTTTACGGGCATTATGATGTACAACCGGCTGATCCTATTAACTTATGGGATTCGCCACCGTTCGAACCGGTCATTAAACCAACAGCAATTCATCCTGAAGGTGCAATTTTTGCTCGTGGTGCATGCGACGATAAAGGGCAAATGTTTATGCACGTAAAAGCTTTAGAATATATGGTTCGTACTAACAACTTACCATGTAACGTAAAGTTTATGATTGAAGGAGAAGAAGAAGTAGGATCTGCATCTTTAGCTTGGTTTGTAGAACGCAATCAAGAAAAATTAAAAAATGATGTGATTTTAATTTCTGATACCGGCATGATTTCTAACGAACAACCTTCTATAACAACAGGTTTACGTGGATTAAGTTATGTTGAGGTTGAAGTTACAGGACCAAACCGCGATTTACATTCAGGTTTATACGGTGGTGCAGTAGCAAACCCAATCAATATTTTATCTAAAATGATTGCTTCGTTACATGACGAAAACAATCACATTACCATTCCTGGTTTTTATGATAAAGTTGAAGAGCTGTCTCAAGAAGAAAGAGATGAAATGGCGAAACGCCCATTTTCATTAGATAAATATAAAGAAGCTTTAGATATTGCTGATGTTAGTGGTGAAGCTGGTTATACAACCAACGAGCGCAACTCAATCCGTCCAACATTAGATGTTAATGGTATTTGGGGTGGTTATACGGGCGAAGGCGCAAAAACAGTTATTGCATCAAAAGCTTTTGCTAAAATTTCTATGCGATTAGTTCCTGGACAAGATTGGGAAGAAATTACAGATTTATTTGCCAAGCATTTTGAAGCTATTGCTCCAAAATCGGTTAAAGTTGTTGTAAAACCACATCACGGCGGACAAGGTTATGTTACACCAATTGATTCTATTGGATATCAAGCAGCAGCAAAAGCTTATACCGAATCTTTTGGAGTTACACCAATTCCGGTTCGTTCAGGAGGATCAATTCCGATTGTTGCTTTGTTTGAGAAAGAATTAAAATCAAAAACAATTATGATGGGCTTCGGGTTAGATTCTGATGCAATTCACTCTCCAAACGAACATTTTGGAGTATTTAATTACTTAAAAGGTATTGAAACGATTCCGTTATTCTATAAAAACTTTGTAGAATTATCTAAATAAAACAAAACCCCGTTACAAAACGGGGTTTTTTATTTTAAGGCATAAAGCCATTGCTTGCATTGGGCGGTGTTATTTGATTGTACAGTACTTGTTGCTCTAAAGTACTTACATTTATAAAAGGCGGTATGTGTTTTTTAATTTCTGCCTGATTCTCGGTTAAAACATTTTTAACAAAAAAAACTTCATAGCAGGTTACGCAACTTTCTAAAGTTTTTAAAACTACTAAAATAGAAGTATTTGCTACCAAATGAATGCTTTCTATTTGGCAATGCGTTTTTTCGGCAATATTAAAAAGTAAATTTTCTAAATCGTTACCAAAAAATGTTTTTAAAATGGCTGAATAATTGTTGGCACCAAGCGGAAAAGCTTCTTCTTGCGTACTAAACTTAATAATGCTTTCAATTTCTGCGGTTGATTTATTAGATAACGAATATAGGATTGAAGTAATGCAGGCTCTTAAACCTTCTTCAATTTTATACCTTTCTTCCCCAGTAAGGGTGCACAAATTTTGTATCGTATTTTCGCAAACTATTTCGTTTATTTTCTTTAATATTCGCATAACAAACCAAGTTTAGTAATAAAATTAACATTTTTTGCGAAATAAAGAATGCTTTAACTTACAAAATTTGATATAAAATGGGTTTGCTTGGAGATGCATCATTCTCAAACGATGCAATTTGTAAGTTTAAAACGTAAGTACCGTCAGGAATTTGGTTGCTAACAAAAATAAGTTCGGTTATGGTACAATCCCAACGGGCATCGCTATTTACAGCAATAACATTGGTTAAGTTCCAAAAAGCTTTGTGCGCAACTAACGCCCCGTTATCTTTTTCTTTATCTACGCTGGGTAAATCAATCAATAAATGGCTAACGTTAATTTCTTTAATATATTGAGCGGCAGCCTCAGATAAATAGGGCGGATTGGTGTTAGAATAATTTTTATGCTTTTTTTCTGATAAGTTTGGTAAGGTTCTAATTATTAAAGCTTCGGGCTTTTTTCCGTTTAAAGCTTTTTGAATTTGATTCGCTGTTAGTACATAATCTCTGTTTTGTAATTCTGGAGTTATAGAAATTAACTCGGCTACAAATACAAATTTTTTTAAGGTTTGGTTTATAGAATAAAAGTTTTGTGTAATATGTCCTAAACATTCGGTATGCGTACCGTGTCCATGCGGATTAAATAAAATGTTGTTAAAGTTGGTTGCCGATTTTCCTGAACGAACGCTGCCCACAAAATCTCCCATAACAACCGGGGTAATTTCGGGCTGGCTCAAATACCAAGCAATTGGGTTTTTGGCTGTATTTTCAATCGGTAATGAAATATCTAGCGGGTTAGCTAAATCAATTACTAATTTTTGGTTTTGATGTTCAAGTGTTGCTTTCATTATTCGTTAATTCTAAAAAGTTCTGAGGCAATGCCATCGCAAAAAAACTTGCCTTGTAAGGTAGTTTTTAAAACATTATTTTCTATAACTAATTTATTTTGCGCAATAAACGGTGCTGCGTTTGTTTTTACATACGCTAAATAATCAGCACCAAATTCGGCTTCAATTCGAGGTAAATCAACGCCCCAAATGGTGCGCAAGCCCGTCATAATATATTCGTTGTACCGATCTTGTTTGGTTAAAACTTCAACTTCGTTTGGTAAAATGTTTGCTTGTATTTGCTGAATATATAAAGAATTGTTGGCAACATTCCACGAACGATCCGTTCCGTTAAAGCTATGCGCCGATGGACCAATAGCTAAATATTTTTTACCCAACCAATAAGCCGAATTGTTTTTAGAAAAATAATCAGGTTTACTAAAATTAGATAATTCGTAATGAATATAACCTTGGTTTTCTAAGGTTTTTACTAAATGTAAAAAATGCTCGTGCGCAACGGCATCATCTGTGTTGTCAATTTTACCTTTTTTAATTAAGGTTGCTAGTGCCGTTCTTGGTTCTACAGTTAAGGCATAGCTAGAAATATGCGGAATGTTTAAGCTTAAGGCTGTTTGTACGTTTGCATCCCATTTTTCTAGGCTCATGTTTGGAATGCCGTAAATTAAATCAATCGAAATGTTATTAAAATACTGCGTTGCAATTTGTAAACATTGTAAAGCTTCGGCAGCATTATGCGCCCGATTCATCAGCTTTAAATCATCTTCAAAAAAAGATTGAATGCCAATGCTTAATCGGTTTATTTTAGATTGTGCTAAGCTGATAATGCGTTTCTCGTTTAAATCGTCCGGATTAGCTTCTAAAGTAATTTCGGGGTTGGGAACAACAGTAAATAAATTAAAAATTTGAGCTAATATTTTATCTATTTCGGCATTGGTTAATACGCTCGGCGTTCCTCCTCCAAAATAAATAGTTTCTACCGGTTCCTGAATTTCGTTTTTGCGTAATTCAATTTCACGAATGAGCGCATCAATCATCTCATCTTTCTTTTTTAAAGAAGTAGAAAAATGAAAATCGCAATAATGACAAGCTTGTTTGCAAAACGGAATATGAATATAAATACCTGCCATATTTATTTTTTTACGCGTTCTTGGTTTTGACTTACAAACGATGCCCAACCGGAATACGATTTGCCTACTACTTGGGTTTTACCAGTATTAAAATAATGGCAAACTGCTGCAGCTAAGCCATCGGTTGAATCTAGGTTTTTGGGTAGTTCTTTTAAACCGGTTAACAATTGTTGCAACATTTTGGCAACTTGTTCTTTGCTGGCATTACCGTTACCGGTAATGGCCATTTTTATTTTTTTGGGTTCGTACTCGGTAATCGGAATATCGCGCGATAATCCGGCAGCCATAGCTACGCCCTGAGCACGCCCTAATTTTAACATAGATTGTACATTTTTACCAAAAAATGGTGCTTCAATAGCAATTTCGTCGGGGTTGTATGTGTCAATTAGTTCAATGGTTCGGTTAAAAATAATTTGCAAACGTTTGTAGTGATTGTCGTATTTAGAAAGTTGCAGCTCGTTAAGTTGCAAAAATTCCATTTTGTTATTAATCACTTTAATTAACCCAAAACCCATAATGGTTGTTCCGGGATCAATTCCTAAAATAATGCGTTCGTTTGCCAAAATAATTGTTTTAATTGATGATGCGATGTGAGATAACTCAAAAAATTGCATCTTTGCATCATGACATTTTTATCTCCCAAAATTAAGCATTTATTAGTTCTAATAGCAAAAATCGTTATTGTTGTCGGGGCGTTTTATTTTATATACAACCAATTGATGTATAACGAGCAAATTGATTGGAATGAATTTAAAAAAATAGTTGTTGCCAAACAATCGTTTGGAGTAATTGCTTTGTTGTTGGTGCTTACTTTTTTAAATCGATTTTTAGAGATTTTAAAATGGCAAAATTTAATTCAGTTGGTAAAAAAAATAACCGTTTGGCAAGCTACGCAACAAGTTTTGTCTGCTATTACGGTTGCTATTTTTACGCCGAATGGCATTGGCGAATATGCGGGCAAAGCGCTTTATTACGATAAAAAAGATTCGGGACGCGTTATTTTTTTAAACTTGATTTGCAACGGAATTCAGATGGTTTTAAGCATAACTATTGGTTTTGCTGGGTTGTTATATTTAAATGCACATTATAAAATTATTGGTTGGGACAAAATTTTTATTGGCTTTTGTATGTTATCCTTACTAATAGGAATTATTTTGTTTACCAAACAAATTACCGTACGTGGTTATTCTTTACAAATGTTGTTTCAAAAAATTAATGAAATACCTAAACGTATTCATCGCAAAAATATATTTTTAGCTTTATGTCGTTATGCCTGTTTTTCGCATCAATATTTTATATTGTACCGTGTGTTTGATGTAGAGGTGCCTTATTTGTTATTAATGTCGGCTATAACAAGCGTTTATTTGTTATCTTCATCGTTACCAACCTTTCAAATTTTTGATTTTGCTGTAAAAGGCAGCGTTGCTGTTTTTATGTTAGGCATTATTGGCGTGAACGATTGGATTGTTATTTTTATTACTACCATTATTTGGTTTTTAAATATTGTTTTACCGGTAAGCATTGGTAGCATTTTTGTTTTTAAATACAAACCGCAATGGAAATAGTTGTTTATTTTATAGCAGTTGTACTGGTTTATTATAGCATTCAGCTGGGGCTATTAATTTATGGTGTTTTAAAAGCTAAAAAGTTTGCATATTCAACTTTTCCCGAAGTTGCTATAAAATTTACTATTGTTATTCCTTTTAAAAATGAAGCTAACAATTTACCGCATTTGCTTGCTTCTATAACAAACTTAAATTACGATAAAAACAATTTTGAAATTATTTTAGTAGATGATGCAAGTACCGATGCATCTGTACAAGTAATTGCTGATTGGCGGTTAGCAAACCCATTTATTCAAACTACCATATTAACCAATGTTGTAGTAAGTAAATCTTCTAAAAAAGATGCTATATCGCGTGCAGTTTCTGTAGCCAAAAACGATTGGATTATTACTACGGATGCCGATTGCATTTTACCTGCTAACTTTTTAGCTTGTTATGCTGCTTATGTTTTTCAAAATTCTGAACAATCTTTTATTATTGGTGGAGTAGGGGTGGAACCATCCCACAAATTTTTATTTCAATATCAAGCTTTAGATTTTGCTTCGTTGCAAGCAGTAACTTTAGGCAGTTGTTTTATTGATGAAACTTTTATGTGTAATGGTGCAAATTTGGCTTTTACAAAGCAGTTTTTTGCAAAAGTGAAGGGTTATGATGGGGTAAATCATATTGCAAGCGGAGATGATGTTTTTTTGCTGCAAAAAGCATTGCAGTACAAATCAAACTGCGTGGGGTATCTTTTACATCAGGATGCTACGATAATAACAGAACCTGTTTTAAGTTGGAGTGCTTTAGTAAAACAACGTGCCCGTTGGGGAGCAAAAGCTACGGCTTATCAAAGTGCTTATCCTAAAGTTTTAGGCATTATTACCTTGCTTGCTAATTTTAGCGTTATTTTTTTATTGGTTGCTTTATTTATTCCGAGCTATTTTGCAATTAGTTTGTTGTTACTAACTATTAAGTTTGTTTGTGAACTTGCGTTGCTTACATGTTTTAAAAAACATACCGAATGGGTAAGTTTACGTTATTTTCCCATTTCATTTTTACTTTATCCGTTTTTTACCTTGTTAGTAACCTTACGTATGCTTTTTTTTACGCCACGTTGGAAATAATTATTCCTTAACAAAAGTAATTGGGATGTTAATCTGGGTTCTAACCGGAATTCCTCTTTTAATTGCGGGATATGCCGCAGGTAATTCAGTTATTAACTGATTTACGGCTGTTGTAATGTTTTGTCGCGTTTCAGCGTTCGAAATTGTGGTAACGTCGGTTATAACGCTGTAGCTTGAATCTGGGTTAATGGTTAAGGCCAACCAAATTTCATTTACGTTTAAATCAATCGTTTTAATGGTTTGACTATTTAAGTTGGTTTGCAGTTGGCTTTGCAGGGTTTCTTGTAAGCAATTTGTTTTCGCATCTTCAGTAAAAAGGCTATCACAAAGCACTAAACCTGCAGGTTCATCTACTTCATTCCAATTAATTTTAGAAATTTCTTCGTTATATAAATCATTTGCATCTGGGCTCTTTTTTAAAAACTCATTACATGAAGTTGTTGTTACCCCCAAACAAAATGCATAAATTAGATATTTCATAGATTGATTAAGTTTTACTAAATATACAAAATATATTATTTAATGGATTATATACTATTAACAATTTCTTTGGTTTTAATGTTGGCAGGAATAGCTGGCAGTTTATTACCGGCTTTGCCTGGTCCGCCTTTATCGTGGTTAGGTATTTTGGTTTTTTATAGCATTCCAGAAGTTCCGTTTAATTATTATGTTGTATTTATCAGCTTGTTTTTAACGCTTGTTATCACTGTTTTAGATTATACCATCCCTGCACAAGGCACTAAGCGTTTTGGTGGTTCTAAACACGGTATTTGGGGTACTAATATTGGATTGGTTGTTGGAATTTTTGCACCCATTCCTTTTGGTTTTATTATTGGCCCTTTTGTAGGTGCTTTATTGGGAGAATTGTTGTTTGATAAAAAGGGAATTACACATTCGCTTAAAGCAGCATCTGGTTCTTTTTTAGGTTTTTTAGCGTCAACCTTTATGAAGTTTGTTTTTACCATGTGCTTTTTGGGGTATTTTGTTTACCTGGTTATTAGTTACCGAAGCATCTGGTTTTAAATAGATACAAATAAAAAAAGCTTTGAACCAAATCAAAGCTTTTTTGTTTTACTGTGCGGTCTGGACGGGACTCGAACCCGCGACCCCATGCGTGACAGGCATGTATTCTAACCAACTGAACTACCAAACCAGTAAAAAAATATAAAATAATGTAACTTGCTTAAAATTTAGCGGTCTGGACGGGACTCGAACCCGCGACCCCATGCGTGACAGGCATGTATTCTAACCAACTGAACTACCAAACCAAAGGTTTACAATAAAATTTAAGCAAGCTTAGCTTGCGGTCTGGACGGGACTCGAACCCGCGACCCCATGCGTGACAGGCATGTATTCTAACCAACTGAACTACCAAACCAATTTGCAATCAGATAACCGTTTAATCTTAGAAAAGATTTAGCGGTCTGGACGGGACTCGAACCCGCGACCCCATGCGTGACAGGCATGTATTCTAACCAACTGAACTACCAAACCCTTAATCTGATTGCGGTGCAAATATAGTAAGTTTTTTCAACTCTAAAAACATTTTTTTACTTTGTTTGTAAAGTTTTTTATAAGTGTTTGATTCTTAGTTTGTATGTTTTATTATTTCTTTTTAAATAGCTGTTTTACCTAGTAAATAACCGCTACGAAACCTATAAAAATCAAAAAAGCTCTCCAATTTAGAAATGGAAAGCTTTTCATTGGTCTAACTACTAAACCTTTTGGCACCAACGTGCCTAAACAACACAACTAATTTTAAATATTTTAAGACAAAAGAATTGTTTAGATTCTTGATCCTTGTTGCGGTCTGGACGGGACTCGAACCCGCGACCCCATGCGTGACAGGCATGTATTCTAACCAACTGAACTACCAAACCAACGTGTAAAACTTATATCCGTTGGGATAAAAGCCGAATGCAAAGATACGCCCGAAAATGAAACTACCAAACAAAATGTGTTTTTTTTGTGTAAATAAAATGTAATTTTATTTAAATTTTTGTTTTTCAATAAGATACGTAACTAAGTTTTTTTGCATATTTTCATTTATATCGCTCATTATGTAATCTATTTGATATTGTTTACATAATTCTATTGTTTTTTGCACCTGTTTTTGTGCTAGGGTTTTGTACGTTTCTTGCAGCAGATCGGTATGAATATTTATAACTTCTCCAGTTTCTAAATCAACAAATTTTTTTGCTTCGGCCTCAAAATTAAAATCCATTTCTGTTTTTTTATCTAAAACGTGAAATAAAACTACCTTGTGTTTGTTGTGTTTTAAATGTTGTAATGCTTGCAGTAAAGCTTGTGTTTGTGTATTTGCGCTAAACATATCACTAAAAATAATTATTAAGCTGCGTTTGTGAATTTTTTCGGCAATTAAATGTAATGTTTCTGCAATATTGGTTTGAGCTTTTTTAGGAGTTGAAAAGCAAACTAGATTTAATTGTTCTATTAAAAGATTATGATGCCTTTCGTTGCCTTGTTCTTTTGTTGTAAAATCTATTTTATCACTAAAAATGGTTAAGCCGGCTGCATCACGTTGTTTTTTAATCAATTTTAATAAAGCTGCTGCCATTAAGGCTGCGTACTGAATTTTGTTGGCCGGAAATACTTGGTTTGCATTTGTTTTAGGATAATGCATGGATGAAGAATTATCAAAAATGATATGGCATCTTAAATTGGTTTCGTCATCGTAAGTTTTTACATATAATTTGTCGGTTTTGGCGTAAACTTTCCAATCTATATTTTTAGTGCTTTCGCCGGGGTTGTATATTTTGTGCTCTGCAAATTCGGACGAAAAGCCATGAAACGGACTTTTATGAATACCCGAAATAAAACCTTCAACCACTTGATTGGCTAGTAAATTAAAATGATTTAAAAAATCGAGCGCTTCGGTTTGCGTTTGTAGGTTTTTCATGCGTAGGTTTTTATTAAAAATAAAAAAAGGATTTCAATTGCTGAAATCCTTTTTGGTAATTCTTATTTTAAACCACGTTTTTTACGTAATGCGTCTGTTTTAGGTTCGAAACCACGGAATTTTTTGTACAATTCCATTGAATCTTCACTTCCGCCTTTTTCTAATACGTTTTCGCGGAAAAGTTTTGCTTTTTCTGGGTTGAATAAATCTCCCGTTTCAACAAACGCTTCAAATGCATCCGTATCTAAAACTCCTGACCAAATGTAGCTGTAATATCCTGCTGAATATCCGCCTGAGAAAATATGGCTGAAATAGGTTGATTTGTAACGAGGAATAATTTCATCCATTAAATTCATGTTTTTAGTAGATTGTGCTTCGAATGTTTCAGCATCAACAACAATAGGTTGTTTTGTTGTGTGATAATCCATATCTAATTTAGAAGCAGCTAAATATTCTACCGTTTGGAATCCTTGATCAAAAGTTCCTGTGTTTTGAATTTTAGTGATTAATTCGTCAGAAATAACTTCGCCTGTTTTGTAATGTTTTGCATACGTTTTTAAAACTTCTGGTTCTAAAGCCCAGTTTTCCATAACTTGAGATGGTAGCTCAACAAAATCGCGTGAAACGCTTGTTCCTGCAATACTTTGGTAGTTTACGTTAGATAATAATCCGTGTAACGCGTGCCCAAACTCGTGGAAAAATGTTGTTACTTCATCTGTTGTTAATAATGCTGGAGCATCACCCGATGGTTTTGTAAAGTTACAAACAATAGAAATTACTGGAATTTCACGTTTACCATCTTTAATGTATTGCGCGCGGTATGATGTCATCCAAGCACCGCTGCGTTTTGATTCGCGGGTGGAAATCCATATATAAAATCCCAACTAAATCACCATTTTTTTCGTAAACTTCCCAAGCAGTTGCATCTTTGTGGTAAACCGGAATATTTTTGTTTTCTTTGTACGTTAAACCAAATAAGTTGTTGGTTACGTTAAAAATTCCTTGACGTACGCTTTCGATGCTGAAATACGGTTTTAATTCTTCTTCAGATAAATCGTATTTTGCTTTTCTGATTTTTTCGGTGTAATATCTCCAATCCCATGGCTCAACAGTTTTAATACCGTCTTTTGCAGCTAGTTCTTGAATATCTTTTAATTCTTCACCTGCTTTTGTTAACGCTGGCGTCCACAATTCATTTAATAAATTGTTTACGTTTGTTGCGTTTTTAGCCATTGTGTTTTCTAGGGCATAAGCAGCGTGCGAATCGTAACCTAAGATTTTAGCTTTTTCTAAACGTAGGTTTGCAATTTCGATAGCGATTTTTTTGTTATCGAATTCGTTATTGTTGTTTCCTTTGTTTTGAAAAGCAGTCCAAATTTCTTTTCTTAATTCGCGGTTGTCAGCAAATTGTAAAAACGGAATTACGCTTGGGTTTTGTAAGGTAAAAATGTATGTACCTGGTTTGTTGTTTGCAATTCCTGTTAATCTTGCTTCTTCAATTAATTCTGGAGATAAACCTTTTAAATCGTTTACGTTAGTAACTTCTAGTTTATATCCGTTAACTTCTTTTAATAAATTGCTTCCGTATTGTAAGCTTAGTAATGAAAGTTTAGAATTGATTTCTGATAATTTTGCGCGATCGGCAGCGTTTAATTTCGCACCGTTTCTTACAAATGCATTGTAAGTTCTTTCTAATAAAACAGCTTCTTCAGATGTGTATTCTCTTTGTCCTTTGTTGTTCCAAACCGTTTCTACACGTTCAAACAAATCGTCGTTCATGTAAATTTTGTCGTTGTGTTTAGACATGGTTGGTGCTAACTTTTTAGACAAATCTTGTAATTCCTGATTTGTGTTTGCACTTGTTAAGTTGTAAAACACAGAAGAAACGCGTTTTAAATCTTTACCAGAATTTTCTAAAGCAACAATAGTGTTTTCAAAAGTTGCTTCTTCTGGATTAGCAGTAATAGTTTCGATTTCTACAACCTGATCATCTAAACCTTTTAAAATAGCTGGTTCAAAATGACTGTTTTGGATTAAGTGAAAAGGTGGAACTTGGTACGGTGTGTTCCAATCTGCTAATAACGGGTTGGTTTCAGCAGTTTTCTTTTCTGTTTCTTTTTGCGTTCCGCAAGAAACAGCTCCTAATCCAACGGTAGTTAAAATAATGATACTTTTTGTGTTCATCTTTTTAATTTGTGTTAGTGAGAATTTTATATCCTAGCAAGTTACTAATATTTTTTATGTATCAAAATACTAACGCAAAAAAAGCCCAAACAAAAGTTTGGGCTTTATGTGGTACCTCCAGGAATCGAACCAGGGACACACGGATTTTCAGTCCGTTGCTCTACCAACTGAGCTAAGGTACCAGTAATAGGTTTATTTCAAAAAAAAGTGGTACCTCCAGGAATCGAACCAGGGACACACGGATTTTCAGTCCGTTGCTCTACCAACTGAGCTAAGGTACCAGTAATAGGTTTGTTTCAAAAAAAAGTGGTACCTCCAGGAATCGAACCAGGGACACACGGATTTTCAGTCCGTTGCTCTACCAACTGAGCTAAGGTACCAGTAATAGGTTTGTTTCAAAAAAAGTGGTACCTCCAGGAATCGAACCAGGGACACACGGATTTTCAGTCCGTTGCTCTACCAACTGAGCTAAGGTACCAGTAAGTTTTGCACAACTACTTTGTTAATGCGAGTGCAAATATAGTACGAAATTTCATTTCTACAAACATACCGAAATAAAAAAATCTATTTATATCTTTGAGTTACCTAATTTTGAATTATGTTGTTAGTTATTGATGTTGGAAATACACGTGTCAAACTATTTGTATATGAGGATAATGAGTTGATTTCACAACAAGCCTTATTGCATGATAATTTTTATGAAAATTTTTTAATTTTTTTTAAACAAAATGCTACAATCAGCCACGTTATTCTTTCTTCTGTCGGAAATTTAGATCTAAAAGTGATTGAATTTCTGAAAAAGCACACTGCTTTTACTCAGGTAACCTATCAATCAGCATTACCTTTTGTAAACGATTACGCTACGCCTGCAACTTTAGGTGTTGATCGTATTGTTTTAGCGGCTGGTGCAGTTTTAGATTATCCAAACCAAAATAGATTGGTGATTGATTTAGGGACTTGTATTACCTATGATTTTATTACGGCTGATAACCATTATAAAGGTGGTGCTATATCGCCCGGATTACAAATGCGTTACCAAGCTTTAGCTCATTTTACGGCTAAATTACCTTTGTTGTCGTTTGAAGAACCTGATTATTTAATAGGAAACACCACAAACCAATCTATACAGAGCGGGGTTTTTAATGGTTTTGTGAATGAAATTAATGGATTTATAGCCGATTATGAAAAACATTTTACTAATTTAGCCGTAATTTTAACTGGCGGTGATTGTGAGGTGTTGTCTAAAAAAATAAAAAGCAACATATTTGTTACCCCAAACTTTTTAACCGATAGTTTAAAAAAATTACACGATTATATAGCAACAACTCAATGATTAAAAAAATAATTTTTAGCGCAAGCATCCTATTTTCAACGGTTGCCTTAGCACAAACAGATGCCGGATCGCCTTATTCATTTTTTGGTTTAGGAGATCAAAAATTTATCGGAACAAACGAACACAGAGCCATGGGTGGTTTAAGCGTTATTGGAGATAGTATTCACTTAAATTTAAACAATCCTGCTTCGTACGCCGATCTTGCGCTTACTACGTTTTCTTTTGGAGGTAGTAATAAAAGTTACAGCTTACAATCGGATCAAGGAAAAGAAAGTATTAACCGCACAGCATTAGATTATTTAGCTATTGGGTTACCTATTACTAAAAAATCTGGGGTTAGTTTTGGCTTAATGCCGGTAACATCGGTTGGATATAAAATTCAGAATCAAGGCGTTTTTGACGGATTAGCGCAATCTGTGCAATATTCTGGATCAGGTGGGTTAAATAAAGTTTATGTTGGTTTTGGTTACAAAATAACAAAAGAACTTAGTGTTGGTGCAGATGCACAATATTACTTTGGTAGTGCAGATACCAAAACATTATTGGCTACGCAAGGCGTGCAATATTTAAGCCGCTCTACAAACGTAAACGAAAACCGTGGGGTAGCATTTAATGTTGGGGCAATGTATCAAACAAAAATTAAAAAATACGATTTTCACTCAAGCGCAACTTTTACGCCGCAATCTAACTTAACATCAACGCATGTACGTAATATTGGTACAGTAATTTTAGGTAACGATTTAAGTGAATTTTTAATTGAAGAACGTCGTATTGATGTGCCAGATAGCAAATTTAAATTACCTGCAACTTATAGTGTTGGTACTTCTTTCGGGTTAATCCGCAAATGGATGATTGGCGCGCAAGCAACTTTTTCTGATTCAAAAGGAATTGTTGATGGTGTTTCGTTATCTAATTTAAAATACAACAATTCAAGCCGTTTTACTTTAGGTGGCTATTATGTGCCTAAGTACAATTCTTTTAATAGCTATTTTAGTCGTGTAACCTACCGTGCTGGTATTCGTTATGAAGATACTGGAATGGAACTTAACAATCAAAAAATTAATGATTTTGCAGTTTCTGCTGGTTTAGGTTTACCTTTAGGATTAAGTTTTTCTAACCTAAACTTAGGTTTTGAATACGGAACGCGCGGTACACAATCAGCCGGATTAATTAAAGAAAATTATTTTATGATAACCCTAGGTTTATCATTTAACGACAGATGGTTCCAAAAAGTTAAATACAACTAATAGTGAATTTTCCTTTTACACAAATCAAAAACATTTTAGTCATGGCTAGCGCTATGACTGTGTTTTTTTCATGTACTAACGATTTTAAAGAGATACAGCAATTAAATGCCACAACTTTTGAACCGCAAACCGAAGCCGAAAATATACATTTAAAATATACGGATTCAGGAGCGGTACGTGCCATTTTAATTAGCCCGTTAATGTTAGATTATTCTAACGCAAAGTTTCCGTTTTCAGAATTTCCTGAAGGAATAGATTTAACTGTTTTTGATAGCGATAATAAAGAAAACTACGTAACCTCTAAATACGCAATATCGCATTCTAAAAATGAATTGATTGAATTGCTAGATAGCGTAGTTATTACAACGCATGACGGAAAGAAATTATTAACCGATCAGTTGTTTTACGATCAAAAAAGAGAATGGTTTTATACCGAAAAGCATTTTACTTTTATTGATGAAACAGGAAATTACATTCAAGGACCAGGAATAGATTTTAGTAAAGATTTTAAAATATTTAATACCCAGAAAAATTCTGGTGAATACCTAAACACACAAAATACCAATTTATGATCAAAGTAGCCCAAATTATACCTTACGTATATTTAGTACTTGCCGTATTATTTATATATGATGCGGTTGATAAATACTTAACCGACCAAAATTATATTTTATCTGTTGCCTTTGCGGCGGTTGGTATATTTATGTTTTTCTTTAGATTACGTTTTTTAAAGAAATTAAAAGAAGAACAACAACAAGGTTCTAAAAATAAATAATATAACATAATCAAAAATCTTAGGTCGAAAATTTTATTATTTAACAGATAATTGTATTTTCGCTACCTGAAAAAAATAATACACATAATTATAAATGGCAGTTTTATCGAAAATTAGAAAAAATTCTGTTTTACTTGTAGGTGCTATAGGAGTTGGTTTGTTTGCTTTTGTAATCGGTGACGTATTTCAAAGTGGCGGATTTGACCAGAACTCAAGATACATCGGGAGTGTAAATGGTACTGATATTTTAGCACAAAACTTTTTAGCTAAAGTAAATAACTTAGAAAGCAACGGACAAGGATCATTGTCTCAAGTTTCTAATCAAGTTTGGAATCAAGAAGTTAAATCTATCATTTTAGACGAACAATTTGAAAAAATTGGTATCGTAGTAGGTAAAGACCAATTGTTACAATACATTGTAAATTCTCCAGAATTTAGCCAAAATCCTCAGTTTTTAAACAGCGCTGGTGTTTTTGATATTAATAAGTTTAAAGAATTTTTAGCTACCATTCGTAAAACTTCGCCAGAACAATGGCAAGCTTGGTTAGGTTACGAAGCACAATTAGAGCAATTTGCAAAAGAGCAAATGTACAATTCGTTAATCTCAGCTTCAATTTATACTACTAAATTTGATGCGCAAACCGTTAATTTCCGCGAAGCAACTTTCGTAGATTTTGATTATGTAACTTTACAGTATTCTACTGTAGCTGATGATCAAGCACAGGTATCGGATGCAGAAATTACAGCTTATGTAAAAAAACATGCTAAATTATTTAAAACGGTACCAACACGCAGTTTTGAATATGTTTTTGTTGAAAACAAACCATCTGAAAACGACATTAAAGATGTAAACGCAGAAATGATGGATTTGTTAAACGGTAAAGTTGTTTACAACGCAGAAACCGGACAAAACGAAAATCAAGAATCATTTAAAACAACAACAAATGTTGCTGAATTTGTAAACGCAAATTCTGAAATGCCATTCGATTCTTCATACGTTACTAAAGCTTTATTGCCTTTAGAATATCAAGAACAATTAGCAAACTTACCAGTAGGTGAAGTTTTCGGACCATATGATTTTGACGAATATGCATTACTTACTCGTAAATTAGAAGCTAAGAAAAATGCAAGTGCAAAAGTAAGCCACATTTTAATTTCTCACGCTGAAGCAAATTCTCCTATTGGTTCTACACGTACTAAAGAAGAAGCAAAAGTTTTAGCAGATAGCTTATTAAACCAAGTGCGTACAAACCCAGCAGCTTTAGGTATTTTAGCAATGCAATACACAGACGATCCGGGTTCTAAACAAACAGGTGGTGTTTACGATAATGTACAACGCGGACAAATGGTTCCAGAATTTGATAAATTTTTATTTAATAATGCAGTAGGAGCAACCGGTGTTGTAGAAACTGATTTTGGTTACCACGTAATGCGCGTAGATGAGTTTTATGATGGAATGAAGTTGGCAACTATCGTACGTCGCGTTCAACCATCTGCAGAAACACAAGACGAATTATTTAAAACAGCTAATTTAGTTTTTGCTGAAGCTTCAGAAGGTGCTAATTTAGCAGATGTTGCTAAAAAACATCAAGTTGTTGCAATGCCTACCGTTGTTGGTAAAAACGATGATCAAATTAACGGATTAGGTTCAAGCCGTGAAATTGTACAATGGGCTTTTAACAAAGCAACAAAAGTTGACGAAGTTAAAAAGTTTGATATTGCTACTGGGCAAGTAATTGTAAAAGTTACTGAGAAAAATGATAGCGATTTAATGACTGCTTCTCAAGCAAAAGCTTATGTAGAACCAATTTTACGTAACGAGAAAAAAGCAGCTATTTTAAAAGCTAAATTAACAGGATCTACTTTAGCAGATATGGCTAAAAACGCTCAAACTGCAGTTTCTGTTGCAAACAACATTACTTTAGCTAATCCAAACATTGCTGGTTTAGGTATTGAACAAGAAGTTGTTGGTGCAGCTATTGGTTTAGGAGTTGATAAAATTTCTCCGGTAATTGCTGGTAACACTGGTGTTTTTGTAGTACAAGCAAAAGCTATTAAACCTGCAACTCCGTTAGTTAATCCATTATCTAAAACAATGCAAATTAACCAACAAGTTCGTGGTACTGCTGCTGCAAGAGTTTATCAATCTTTAGAAAATAAAGCTAAGATTGAAGATAATAGATACATTTTTAGATAGTAATCTAATTCAAATATATAAAAAAGCTCAATCGTTAGATTGAGCTTTTTTTATTCTATAAAATCATATCTTGATAGCTAAGTATGGTTTTGTAACCTTTTGCTTTAAAATAGGCTGTAGGATCGGTTTCAGAGGCAACTAAAACAAAATCTCCGCCCCAACCACCTAAGCTTTTTACAACGCCATTAAAATCACTAAATAATTGCTGTTGTATGGTTGGTGTTTCTAAAACCAAACTTAAGTTATTTTCGTACTCGGTTAATAAGTTAGTAAAAGCAGTAAAATTTGTAAGCTGTAAAAGCTGATCGGTTTGTTTAGAAACTTCTTGCACTTCGGTAGTTAAATTTTTTTGTTTCTTTTTAAAATTAGCAATCGCTTCTTTACTGTCTTTTTTCTGATTTAAATAAATAAAATAAATTTTATTTGTAAATTCTGGATTGAAAGAAACCGGATGAACCAATGGTAAATTTGCTGTCATTTGATACGTTATTGGTGTGTTGTTTTGGGCACAAGCAATATCATAACCGCTACCACCAAACGATTGTTTAAGCAAAACAAAAGCATTAATTGCAAACCACTGTGCAATGTTGTTTATTAAGGTTGATGACGAACCTAATCCCCAATTTCTCGGAAAAGTAAGTTTGGTTTCAACCGTCCAGCCGTTTTTTAAAATTTCAGGATTTAGTTGATGTGCATGATATAAAATATCAATTAACGTATTGGATACGTGGTTAGCAAAAGTTTGTTTGCGTTGTAAAACATCGTAAACTGTAAAGCTTTCTTGGTACCAAACGGTTGCATCTGCATCGTAACTAACCCAATGTATTGTTGCATCGCTATTTTTTGTAACATGCAAATATTGTCCAAATTTTGTAGGTAAGGCAAAAACTTTTGCACCTTCAAGCACGTAATATTCGCCTAAAATAAAAAGCTTTCCGTTGCTGTAAAAAGTTTCCATAGCAAGCTATTTTCTTAAGTTTTCTAAAAAACGTACTACGCCGGCATGGGTTACCGTTTCGGTTTCAAAATGCTTAATGGCTTTTTTTTTTTCGGTTTCAGTTGCTTCAAACTGATTTAAAATATTCATTAAATGCATTTTCATGTGCCCTTGCTGAATTCCGGTTGTAGTTAACGAATTAAGCGCGGCAAAGTTTTGTGCTAAACCAGCAACTGCAATTATTTCCATCAATTCTTTAGCATTTGGTTTGCCTAAAATTTCTAAAGCAATTTTTACCATAGGGTGTAAAGAAGTTAATCCACCAACGGTTCCTAAAGCTAATGGAATATCCATCCAAAATGTAAAAATTCCATTTTCTACGCTGGCATGCGAAAGGCTGCTGTACATGCCGTTTTTAGCTGCATAAGCATGTGCTCCGGCTTCAATAGCTCTAAAATCATTACCGGTAGCAATTACAACCGCATCCACTCCGTTCATAATTCCTTTATTGTGGGTTACCGCGCGGTAGGTTTCTACTTCGGCAATTTTTACTGCGTTTACAAATTTCTCTGCATATTCTTGCGGATTGCTGATTTTTTTATCGGCCAAATCTTCTACCGGGCACGAAACTTTAGCACGAACCAAACAATTAGGCACATAATTGCTTAAAATGCTCATAATAATTTGAATGTTTTTTTCTTCTTCCGTAAAAGAAGTTTCTTGTTCGGCTAAAGCAACCAACGTTTTGGCAAATTGCTCTAAGCAGGTATTTATAAAATTAGCACCCATGCTGTCAACTGTATTAAAAGTTGCATGCAATTGGTAGTAATTAGGTAATTTGTGAGATTGATTTAGTAGTTGAATATCAATAATTCCCCCACTACGCTTTTGCATGTTTTGGGTAATATGCAACGTATCTTCAAAAAAACGTGATTTGTAGGTGTCAAACAACAATTCTAATTTATTAAAGGCACCATAAAAATTAAAATGTACCTGACCAATTTTTTCAGTATCGATTACTTGAGCCGTAAATCCGCCACGTTTTGCCCAAAATTTGGCTGCTTTACTTGCAGCGGCAACAACAGAACTTTCTTCAATGGCCATCGGAATGGTGTATGTTTTGCCGTTAATTAAAAAGTTGGGTGCAATACCAATTGGTAAGTAATAATTAGAAATAGTATTTTCTATAAATTCATCATGCAGGTTTTGTAACTGCAAATCTGAGTTCCAATATTTTTTTAAGGTTGCAATACCATCTTCAGGATTACTGAAATGTTGTGTGGCAAGCCATTCAATTTTTTCTTCTTTCGATAATTTAGAGAAACCGTTTATTGACATTTTGTATTTTTTTAGCAAAGATAACTAAATATACATGTTTTTAGTTTTGAAATTCAATAATCAGAAAAGGTTAAAATGTAAGATTTTAAGTAAGAAATGTTTTTAGTAGATTATTTTTTTTATTTTTAGCCATTCGTTTTTAGAACATTACCTCAATTTTGTATTCAAATAAAAAAACTATAAAAAAAACCCCACTATGCGTCAAACTATTTTTATTTTTATTGCTTTACTAACAAGCTATTTTAGCTTGGCACAGCAGCAAATTACTTTAGAAGAAATTTGGTCTGGTCAGTTTAGCAACAAACGTTTAAATGCGATTAACTCGTTAAACAACAGCAACGAATATGCTGTTTTAGAATATGATCGTGGTACAAACAGTGCAAATATTACTTTGTACGATTTTGTAAACCAACAACCCACACGTACCGCTTTTTCTGGTAAAGATGTGCCAGAAATTAAAGGATTACATTCTTACACATTTGATAAGGCAGAAAAGCAATTGCTTTTAGCAAGGAATTCTAAACCTATTTTCAGACGTTCATCAACCGCGTTGTTTTATGTGTACAACATTGCAACTAAAAAACTTACTCCGGTAGCTAATTATCCCATTCAAGAACCAACTTTTTCTAACGACGGAAAAAAGGTAGCTTACGTATATCAAAACAATATTTATATTTTTGACGTTGCATCACAACAACGTACGCAAGTTACTACGGACGGAAAAGTTAACGAAGTAATTAACGGGGTTACCGATTGGGTTTATGAAGAAGAATTTGGTTTTGTGCGTGCTTTTGATTGGAGCGCTGACGATACCTATTTGGCTTACATTCGTTTTGATGAAACCGATGTGCCACGTTTTTCTATGGATATGTTTAACCAACAACTTTATCCGTCGCAACACGTTTTTAAATACCCAAAAGCGGGCGAAAAAAATGCAGATGTATCTTTACACATTTATCAAGTAAACGATAAAAAAACAACCAATATCAACTTATCTCAATATCATGATTTTTACATTGCACGCATGCAATGGACAAATGATAATAACATTTTATCTGCTCAGGTTTTAAATCGCCATCAAAACAATTTAGATTTATTATTTGTTGATGCTAAAACAGGCACAACAAAAGTTGTTTTAAACGAAACGGATAAAGCTTATGTTGATGTTACGGATGATTTAACTTTTTTAGCTGATAATAGCTTTATTTGGACCAGCGAAAAAAACGGCTACAACCATATTTATCATTACGATAAAAACGGAAAGCTAAAAAAACAGTTAACCAATGGCAAATGGGATGTAACCAAATATTACGGGTACAATCCAAAATCACAAACTATTTACTACCAATCGGTAGAAAACGGATCTACCAACCGCGATGTTTATAGCGTTGGTTTAAATGGAAAAAACAAAAAGCGTTTGTCTAAAAAAGCCGGAACCAACAACGCAACGTTTAGCCCGGATTTTGAAAACTTTATCTTATCGTATTCATCGGCACAAAATGCGCCAGAATGGGTAATGGTTGAAACAAAAACTACAAACCCAATTAAAACCTTAGTAGAAAATTCTGCTTTAGAAAATAAATTGGCTGCTTATAATTTACCAAAAAAAGAATTTTTTGAGGTAGAAACCGAATCAGGAAACAAATTAAATGCTTGGATGATTAAACCTGCTGATTTTGATCCGAATAAAGAATATCCGGTTTTTATGTACCAATATTCCGGACCAGGTTCACAACAAGTTGCAAATACATGGAATTCTACTAACGATTATTGGTTTATGATGTTGGCACAAAACGGTTATATTGTTGCTTGTGTTGATGGGCGTGGAACTGGTTTTAAAGGTGCGGATTTTAAAAAATCGACTTATTTAGAATTAGGAAAATTAGAAGTACAAGACCAAATCGAGGCAGCTAAAGCTTTAGGTAAATTACCTTATGTAGATGCCAATCGTTTCGGAATTTTTGGTTGGTCGTACGGTGGTTTCATGTCATCTAACGTTTTATTTCAAGGCAATGATGTGTTTAAAATGGCTATTGCTGTTGCTCCGGTAACATCATGGCGCTATTATGATTCTATTTATACCGAACGTTACATGCGCACGCCGCAAGAAAATGCTTCGGGGTACGATAACAATTCACCAATTAACCACGTAGATAAGTTAAAAGGTAAATTTTTACTAGTACACGGAACGGCAGATGATAATGTGCACGCACAAAATGCATACGAAATGGTAGAAGCCTTAGTTCAAGCCAATAAACAATTTGATTGGGCCATGTATCCAGATAAAAATCATGGCATTTATGGCGGAAATACACGTTTGCACTTATACCAAAAGATGACAGATTACATAAAAGATAATTTATAATTTTATATAAAAAGCTCTCTCTAAGTATTAGTTGAGAGCTTTTTTTTGTTAGAATGGTATTATAGCTAAACTTGAGTTACTTTTAATTTTAGCATTAAAAAATTGTTAAGTTCCTTTTTTTTAGTAAATTTCCGACACCAAAAAAATAGCTTTTCTAAAAAGCAAACAAAAAACTGTACATTAAACTTCAACAATAACATAAATTTTTAACAATGAGTAATAAAATTACTTTAGAACAAATTCAGAATTTCGAAGGGAAATATCCTAAGCAATTGTGGTATTTGTTTTTAGTAGAAATGTGGGAACGTTTCTGTTTTTACGGCATGCGTGGTGTTTTGGCCATTTTTATGGTAGATATGCTATTGCTTTCTAATAAAGAAGCCAATTTAAAATACGGTGCCATTCAGGCCTTTGTTTACGCTTTTACCTTTATTGGTGGAGTTTTTGCTGACAAAATTTTAGGTTTCAAAAAATCTTTAGTTTTTGGCGGTATTGTTATGATATTAGGAAACTTGTTAATAGGTATTAATCCAGAACAATTTTTTTATTACGGAATTGTATTAACCATTATTGGTACCGGATTCTTTAAACCAAATATTTCATCAATGGTGGGTGAATTGTATAAAGAAGGAGATCCACGTCGTGATGCTGGTTTCAGTTTGTTTTATTCAGGTATTAATATTGGTGCTTTATTAGGTGGTGCTTTATGTGTGTACTTAGGTAAATTTCACGGTTGGAACTTAGCATTTTTAGCTGCATCTTTTGTAATGGTAATTGGGGTTGTACTTTTCTTAGCCATCCAAAAACAATTAGGACCAATTGGTAACTCTCCATTATTACACTTAGAACCAAAAAAACGTTCAACTCGCGAAATTGCTGTTTACGTAGGTTCTTTTCTATGTATTCCACTAATTTATGCCATGATTAAAAATACCGAGTACACCGATTACTTTATGTACACGATTGGGCCGGTTGCTTTAATTTACTTTTTTTATGAGTTAACAAAACAAAAAAGCGAAGCAGTTAAGAAAAAATTAATCGCGGCTTTATTATTTATTTTATTTGCCATTATCTTCTTTGCGTTTTTCGAACAAAGTGGTGGTTCATTAGCTTTATTTGCTAAAGATAACTTAAATGATAAATTGTTGTTCTTCACTATAGATCCAAACATTGTAAATAACATTTCAAATGCCTTTTTCGTAATTTTATTTGCACCAATAGTTGGATTAATTTGGGTAGCTTTAAGTAAAAAGAAACTAGAACCAAATACTGTGGTAAAATTCGGATTCGGATTTTTATTCTTAGCAGGTTCATTCTTTATTTTATATGCAACTAAGTTTTTTGCTGGTCCAGACGGAATCACATCATTAAACGTATTTACATCTGCTTATTTAATTATGACTTTAGGAGAATTGTGTTTATCTCCAATTGGTTTATCAATCATTACCAAATTATCTCCAAACCGTTTAGTGGGAATGATGATGGGGTTATGGTTTTTAGCAAGTGCGTACGGACAATATGTTGCTGGTTTATTAGGTGCAGGTATGTCATCACCAAGTGAAAGTGCAACCAACCTACAAAAATTAGATTTGTACACCGAAGGATATTTTCAATTAGCGGTTTACGCATTAATTGCTGGAGTATTATTAATTGTTATTTCTCCTATAATTCGCAAATTAATGCAAGAAGTAAAATAAGATTTCTTAGTATATTTGTTTAAAAGCGACTGAAAGGTCGCTTTTAATTTTTTAAACGTTTATTTATGTTAACAAATTTAAAAGGCATGTTTGCCACGGTTAGCTCATTTAACAAAAACTTCTGGGTTGGAAGTTTTATGGAGCTAATGGAACGCTGGGCTTGGTACGGTATTTATACGCTTTTCGGACTTTATTTGGTAGGTTCTACCGATATGGGCGGATTAGGTTTTGATCACGTACAAAAAGGAAGCATTATGGGAAACATTGTAGGAATTTTATATTTCTTGCCGTTGTTTTTTGGGGTTATAGCCGACCGCATTGGTTATAAAATATCTCTAGCCATTGCTTTTATAATTATGATTTGTGGGTATTATTTGCTAGGTCAAGTAACATCTTATGGCAATGTATATTTAGTTTTCTTACTTGTTGCAATTGGTGCAGCTTTTTTTAAGCCCGTAGCGTCTGCAATTATTGCACGTAATACTGACGAAAGAACCGGAACCATGGGCTTCGGTATTTTTTATATGATGGTTAATATTGGTGGATTTATTGGTCCTGCTATGTCATCAGGTTTGCGTACAACCTACGGTTGGAAAATTATTTTTATTCAAGCAGCGGCTGTTATTGCAATCAACTTAGTGGTTTTACTATTGTTTTATAAAGAACCTAAAGTTAAAAAACCAAAAGAATCTGCTGGCAAAGCTATTTTGAATTCGATTAAAGGAATTTACGAAGCTTTAAAAGATGTTCGCTTAGGTATTTTGTTAATTTTAATGATTGGCTTCTGGACTATGTTTAATCAGTTATTTAATACCTTACCAAACTTTATTGAAGATTGGGTAAACTCAGCTGTATTAAGTAATTGGCTGAATCAAAATCTTCCTTTTTTAGGTACCTTATTAACGCAAGACGGGCAAGTTAAGCCAGAGTGGTTTACCAATATCGATTCGTTAATGATTATTTTATTACAGGTTCCGGTTTCGTTTGCTGTAATCAAAATGCGTCATATTAATGCTGTTATACGTGGGGCATTAATTGCTTCTATTGGTATTGCCTTAACTTTTTATTCGGGTAACGTTTGGTTTACCATTATTGGGACCATGATTTTTGCAGTTGGAGAAATGATGTCAAGCCCAACCGTATCTTCGTTTATTGCTTTAATTACGCCAAAAGGTAAAGAAGCTCTGTACCAAGGAACGTACTTTTTACCCGTTGCCGCAAGTTATTTTGCAACAAGTTTTATTTCTGGCGGATTGTACCAATCGTGGTCTGATAAATTATCATTACTTAAAAAAGAAATGGCAACTCGAAATATTGCGATGCCCGAGGTAGTAACCAAAGAACAATTTATTGAAGAAGGAGCAAAAGCTTTAAATATGCCAATTGCAGCATTCGAAAAGCAATTTAATTTAAAAGCAGATGCTATTGATTGGCAAACCGTTTCAACTTCTTTAAACGATTATGCATTGGCACATAATATTGATATTTCGCAAGTGCATTTACCGTTTTCAAAAAACGAATATTTTGCTTTAGCCGAACAAAAATTGCAAATGGGCCATTGGGAATTGACTGATATGTTATGGAATACATACAGCCCCAACAAAATTTGGTTCGTTATTTTTGCAATTGGAATTGTTTCGGTTGTGTCTTTAATAATTTATGACCGCGTGGTTGTAAGACCATTAGAAAAAAAGTAAAATAAAGTGCGAAAATTTTTATTTACTATAATTATAGCAGATAAATTCTTATAAAAATTGACGCAATGTCTTTTTTTATAAGAATTTGTTTTATTTTAGCGAATCTCAAACTATACTTAATCAATTATTACTAACAAATGAGTAACTCAGTTTCTAATCACAAGTTTTTAGATACAAAAGTTCTGGGGCATCCTTCTGGTCTTTTTGTATTGTTTTTTACTGAAATGTGGGAGCGTTTTTCGTTTTACGGAATGCGTGTTTTATTAATTCAGTTTTTAACAGCCCAAGTTATTTTTGGTGATTCATTTTCAGGTTGGGGATGGACAGCAGAACAAGCTGGTGCTTTATATGGTACGTATGCCATGATGCTTTATTTAACTCCAATTTTAGGAGGTATTATTGCTGACAAATATATGGGCTCACGTATGGCCGTAATTATTGGTGCGCTTATTATGACGTTAGGTCACGCTGCCATGGCTATCGATTCACCAATTATGTTCTACATCGGTTTAGCCGGTTTAGTTATTGGTACAGGTTTCTTTAAACCAAACATGCCATCTATTTTAGGAGAAATGTACAAATCACTTCCAGATAAAAAAGACGGTGCATATACCATATTTTATATGGGCGTAAACGCAGGTGCCTTTTTTGGTATGATGCTTTGTGGTTATGTTGCAGAAACGCAAGGTTGGCATTACGGATTTGGATTAGCAGGTATTTTTATGTTATTAGGAACTATTCAGTTCTGGGCTGCTAAACCGTTAATGGGTAACTTAGGTGTTTTAGAAAAAGACCAAAAAGATGCAGACAAAACTGAGGTTAAAAAAACCGAAGAAGACGATGTTAAAAATCCATTTACAGTTACTGATATTGCTTTAATAGCTATTGTTGCAATAATTGGTTTCCTATACGCATTTAACGATCCGTTATCTAAAAACGGAATTATTGATATTTTTGCCTTTTTAGATACGTCAATTTTACGCGGACAAACCATTATGGTGCTAATAGCTTTGGTACTTTTTGTAGTGCTTATCGTTGGTCGTATTATGCGTTATCCTAAAGTTGTTCGCGATCGTATGTTTGCTGTAATCATGTTAGCATTCTTCTTAATTTTCTTCTTTATGAGTTTTGAGCAAGGAGCAACTTCATTAGTTTTAGTAGCACGTGATTATATTGACAGAAGTTTAGAGGGTAGTGCATTAACTATTTTTAATACGGTAAACACCTTATTAACTATTGTACCGTTGTTAATTATTACCTACATTTTATTTGCCTTAGCTAAAGCAACCTGGAAAACAATTGCTTTTTCAAACATTGTTTTACTTGTTTGTTTTGCTTTAATTTGGGCAGCTGCAATTTGGATGTTAAAAAATGAATATGCTAAAGAAACTTCAGAAATTACGGTTTCTTGGTTTTCAACTTTAAACTCATTCTTTATTATTGCTTTTGCATCAACCGTTTCTAGATTGTGGGAATCTAAATACAATCCATCAGCTGCGTTTAAATACGGGTTTGGATTAATTTTAGTTGCAATCGGATTCTTAATTTTAGCTTTAGGATCAAATAATATTAGTGACGGGGTTAAAATTCCAATGGTGTTTTTAATTTTAACTTACTTATTCCATACGTTAGGTGAATTATTTATTTCTCCAGTTGGGTTATCATACGTTTCTAAATTAGTACCTGCAAAAATGCTTGCGTTTATGTTTGGTATGTGGTATTTAGCTATTGCTATTGCTCAAAAATTAGCTGCAATTGTTGGTGGTCAGGTAGAAACCATTCAAGAAAATTATTCGTTAAGCGGATTCTTCTATTTGCTTACGTTAATCCCTGCTGTTGCTGGGGTGCTTGTAATGCTTTTAAATCCGGTGATTAAAAAATATATGCACGGAATCAAATAAATCAAAAAAAACCTTCTATTTTTATAGAAGGTTTTTTTAAATAATTTTTCAAACTAACTTTTTGGTACTCTATTTGCTATAAGTTAGGTTTCTATTTTAACGCTTATGAAGTTGAAATTTTTTATTGTATTTTTAGGGTTGCTTGTACAAACATCGTTTGCGCAAACAGCCAATTGGTACGAAGATGCGCATCAAGCAGTTGCTGCATCTAATAAAGCAAATAAACCGTTGCTTATATTTTTTACTGGCAGCGATTGGTGTGGCTGGTGTAAACGCTTACAAAAAGAAGTTTTTAACACGCAAGAATTTAAAACTTGGGCGGATAAAAACGTTGTTTTATTAGAACTTGATTTTCCACGCAAAAACAACCAACCAAAAAATATACAAATTCAAAATCAACAAATTCAGGCTGCATTTAGTATTCAAGGTTATCCAACGGTTTGGATTGTTACGCCAGAAGTTAATGATGGTAAAACCAATTTTGTACCTTTAGGTAGAACCGGATATGAAGCAGGCGGCGTTTCTAAATGGTTACTAACAGCAAATTCAATTCTTAAAAATAAATAATCATGAAAAAATTTTTATTTACTATATTTCTTTTCTCTTTAACAATTGTTGCAACAGCACAAACTGCCGAAATTAAATGGTTTACTTTAGAAGAAGCTTTAACCATGCAACAAAAAGCAGGTAAAAAAGCCAAACCTATTTTTATGGATATTTACACCGTTTGGTGCGGCCCATGTAAATTGCTTGATAAAACTACGTTTGTAGATCCGGCTGTTGTAAAAAAAATAAATACAGATTATATTCCGGTTAAGTTTAATGGGGAAGGAGCTGACGTTATTACTTATTTAGGTAAAAAATACGCAAACCCAAATTATAATCCTAGCAGAAAAGGACGTAACGCAACGCATCAATTAACCGATTTTTTAGAGCTTCAAGGCTACCCAACTTTGTTTATTTTAGGTCCTAACGGAGAAAAACAAAAAACAATTATGGGCTATAAAACTGGTCCAGAATTATTACAAGAAATTTAATTCGAATTTATATTATAATATCCCATTTTATACGTGTTGTAAAATGGGATATTTTTTTTACTTGCTGTTTTTCCCCATCTTTCCACGTACATTTTATAATTGTTTGCATCGCTAATAATTTGTTTAGGTTGGTACATTTCTATAACGCGCTCTAAGTTAATTTTAGGCGATTGGGTTAATATTAAATAATCGGAATCGGTTGCTTGGCCGTTGTTGTAATAATTCGCATCGTTAATAATTGCAATTTTTTTATGCTGATGCAACAAATAGTTGGGTGTTTTTGTAAGTTGAAGCGGTTTTATAAAATGATTTTGTAGCAAGCCGCTGGTGTAATAGGATACCGAATCGGGGTTATTTGTATAAACCAATATTTCAGTATTATCTTCTTGCGTAAGCAATGTTAATTTGGGAGCATTCCATACAATAAATTCAGCTTTTTTATTTTCATTTATAAAAACAATTCCAAACAAAATACTGCTCAATAATACAGAAGTTAATAATAAGGTAACTCGTTTGTAATTCGGTTTAAAAAACACGCAAAATAAGATTACAATTGTTAGGCTTATGGCTATAAAAGTTATTTTGTTAAACGGTATGTTTTGTATAACAGCATATTTAGTTGTAGCAATCCAGGTTACGTATGCATTTAAATTAGCAATAAACCAACCAACTAACTTTCCGAAAATTATAGCTAAACCTGGAGCTAAATAATTTAAAAACACTAAAATAACTAAGGCATATAAAAGTAAAGTTGCTAACGGAATTACAACCAAATTGGCTAATAAGAAGAATAGCGGAAACTGATTAAAATAGTACAATAGCAATGGCAACAAAAACAGCTGAACCAAAAAGCTAATAGCTAACAAATCGGTTATATAATTTAAAATTTTGTTTTTAGTTATATGTAATTTTTTTAATAACGGACTGCTAATTACCAGGCATAAAACGGCCAAATAGCTTAGCTGAAAGCCAACTTCAAATATTATATTGGGATTAAATAATGCAATTAAAAGTAAAGATAACGCCATAGCATTGTAAATATTTGCATTTCGACTAAATGTCATGGCTAAAGCAATTACTCCAAACATGGTTACGCATCGTATTACCGATGGAGATAATCCGGTTAATAGAGCAAATCCTCCCAAAAACAATAAGGTAATAACCAATTTTAGATACCGTTGTTTATGGCCTAAACCTAAAGCTTTAAAAATCAGCAAAACCATGCCATATAAAATTCCTATGTGCAAGCCGGAAATAGCTAAAATATGTACTACGCCTGCTTGTGTATATTGCTTGTTTAAATCTTTATTAAGTTCTTGCCTTTGTCCAAATAAAAAGGCGTTTATAAATTGTTGGGTATTTTGTGGGTATTGATGAATAGCAAAACTCTGAATTAAACTTTTACGAAGTTGCTCTATATAATAATTCAAGTTTTTTTGTATGCCAATGTTTTTGTAATTACTCGCTGTTAACCGTATTTGCCCATAAAGGTTTTGGTTAGCTAAATAAGCTGCGTACGAAAATTGATACGGATTTTTACTCTTTTCTATGCTATATAACGGTGCATAAATTAATAAAACACTTCCAATTTCAACTGCAATATCTTCATTTATTGGTTTTGTAATAATTACATTGCCTTGCGCAATATGGTTGTTCATGTTTTTAAATTGAGCTATGTACCTTGCTGTTTTGGTGCCATTTTTCAACCTTTCAGTAACAACAACAAGCATTTCATTTTTTGAGTCAATATTTTGTTGTTGGGTATAATGAAAAGGTTTGTTTGTATCTGTTGCTAAATAATGAGTTAAGCAACCCAGAATTGCCCAAAATAGTAAAGAACAATACGAAGCTAAACGAATGTTCTTATTTCTTTCAAAAACTATAAAAGCAATTCCAATACCAGTAAAAAGTGCACAAATAGTTGCTAAAGCCCATGAAAATTGCGCTTGTAGAATAATGCCAAGGCATAAAAATAAAGCTACTGAAACTGAAGGGAAAAAAAACACTTTCATACTTATATAAAGTAGAAAGTGCTGAATTATTATAATTTATAGTAAGAAGATTAAAATACGCGGTTTGCTTGTGCAAACGATTTTTTATAATAAGGTTCTGTATTTGAGGAAATGATTACGCCTCGTGAGGTAGAAGAATGAATAAATTTAAATTCATCTCCAATAACATCAACCACAATACCAACATGATTTATTACCGATCGGCCATTGGTTTTAAAAAACACCAAATCACCAGGAGCAATATTTTTTTTAGTAACAACGGTTCCTACTTTAGCCATATCTCGAGATGATCTAGGTAAGCTAAAATCAAACTCTTTAAATACGGTAGTTACAAGACCAGAACAATCCATGCCCGAACGGGTGGTACCAGCAAATTTATAACGAACGCCTAAATAATTTTTTGCTTCATTAATTACATCAACGGTAAAAACAGATGCTGTAGTATTTGCTTTCGCATTATTTTCACTTAAAATAATTTCTGATGTTGTATTTTCTATAGTTCCTACGGGTTTAACAGCTGGTTTTTTAAACGTAACTGCTTCCATAGTATTAGTGCTTTGCGTTGACGAAACTTTGCTATACATGCCTTTTCGTTTTGCTTCGCTTTTAGAAGTTACAATTCCTGAATTTGATTTGCAGGAAACCATAACTGCACCTACTAATGCTATAAATAAAAACCTTTTCATAATAAATTTAAACAAAATAATAGTACAATGTACAAACAAAAATTAATTTTTGCTAAAACTTTTTACAATTAATTCGGCTGTTTTTAAACTTGCTCCTTTACCACCTAATTTAGCTTCTACTAAATCGTATTTATTTTGTAGGTTTTCTCGGTAGGTTGGATCAATCAGTTTTGCCAATTCTTGTTTTACCCTTTTGGTATTACAATCGCTTTGAATAAGTTCGGTAACCACCATTTCATCCATAATTAAATTTACTAATGAAATGTATTTTAATGTAATGACGCGCTTAGCAATTTGATAAGAAATTTCGTTGCCTTTGTATAAAACTACTTCCGGAACTTTAAACAAAGCAGTTTCTAAGGTTGCGGTTCCGCTGGTAACTAAGGCTGCCGAAGCTACGCTTAATAAATCGTAGGTTTTGTTAGTTATAAAATGCACTTGTTCTGAAGTAATAAATTTTTCGTAAAACGATTTATCCTGACTTGGCGCACCTGCAATTACAAATTGGTGATCTGGAAAATCTTGAATAACCGATAACATAACCGAAAGCATTTTTTCAATTTCTTGTTTGCGGCTGCCCGGTAATAAAGCAACAATAGGACGATTATCTAATTGATGTTCTTTTCTAAACGCATCGGCATCAACAATTGCTCGGTTTTCAATAGCATCAATAAGCGGATGCCCAACAAAATGAACCGGGAAATGATGTTTTTTCTCATAAAAATCTTTTTCAAAAGGTAAAATAACATACATATGATCTACATCACGTTTTATCGCTTTAATTCTACCTTCTTTCCAAGCCCATATTTGTGGTGAAATGTAATAATGAGTTGGAATGTTTTTTTGTTTTGCCCATTTTGCAATACGCATATTAAAGCCCGGATAATCTATAAAAATAATAGCATCAGGATTAAATTGCTCAATATCTTTTTTACAAAATGAAATGTTATTTAAAATGGTTTTTAAATTCATTATAACTTCGGCAAAGCCCATAAAAGCTAAGCTTTTATAATGTTTTACCAAGGTGCCACCAACTTGTTGCATTAAATCGCCGCCCCAAAAACGAATATCGGCTTCAGGATCAAGTTGGTATAAACTTTTCATTAAGTTGGCTCCGTGTAAATCGCCCGAAGCTTCACCAGCAATTATATAATATTTCATTAATCTACGTCTTTTAAATCCCAGTTTGTAATGGGCTGAATGGCATGATAAGCGGTTAAATCAAATTGTACCGGTACGATAGAAACGTAATTATTTTCTAAGGCATAAACGTCGGTATCTTCTCCCACATCGTGGTTAACAAACTGACCCGATAACCAATAATATTCTTTACCATGCGGGCTTAAACGTTTGTCAAAACTTTCTTCCCAAGATGCTTTTGCTTGTCTACAAACTTTAATTCCTTTAATATTTTCTTTAGGTAAATTTACATTTAAAACTACGCCTTTTTGTATGCCTTGCGCTAAAATTTGTTCTGCTATTTTTTTAACGTACGGACGCGTATGAGTAAAATCAGCATTCCACGAAAAATCAAGTAAAGAAAAACCTACGGCAGGGATGCCTTCAATTCCAGCTTCAACCGCTGCGCTCATGGTTCCTGAATAAATTACGTTTATAGATGAGTTAGAACCGTGGTTAATTCCCGAAACACATAAATCTGGGCGACGATCTAAAACTTCAGCTAACGCAATTTTAACACAATCAACCGGCGTGCCCGAACATGCATATTCTGGAACTTCAGTGTTTTTTATTTTTTCTAAACTTAATGTGCTATTTATAGTAATGGCATGGCCCATGGCAGATTGTGGGCTATCTGGAGCCACAACTACAACCTCACCAATTTCTTTCATTACATCAATCAAAAATCGAATTCCTGGTGCATTAATTCCGTCATCGTTTGTTACTAAAATTAAAGGTTTTTGGCTCATTTATGAATCTAAATTTTTATTTTAGCTAAAATAAACATAAAATATATTACCCGTACAATTATTTAAGTTTTAACCATATTTTAGTAAATAATTTGCTAGGTTAGTAAATAAAAAATTATACATTTAAGTTGTACATTATTTATATGTATTTTAGTTAAAAATTTAGAATGAGAGGTCTAATACGATTTATGAAAAAAAATTATAAAATTATTTTAGCTACCTTATTGCTTTGTGCAGGGCTGTGGAGTTTTAAAGCCTTTAAAAAGGAAGACACAGAAAAAGACAAAGTTTTAATAGAGCTATTGGTATTTGTTTTAAAACAAGCCCATTATAACGCAGTTCCGGTTGATGATGAATTTTCTAAAGCTATGTTTGATACGTATTTAGAAAATATGGACCCATATAAACGTTATTTTTTAGAATCAGATATTAATGAATTTTCTAAATATAAATTAGCTTTAGACGATTTAATGTTAAGCTCAGATTTAAGTTTTTTTGACTTAACTTATAACCGTTTAAACAAACGTATTAAAGAATCTGAATCTATTTATAAAGAAATTTTAGATAAACCAGTCGATTTTGATATTGAAGAAATTATTAATACCAATTACGACAGCATTGGTTATGCAAAAACGCCAGCTGAATTAAAAGACAGATGGCGCCAGCAATTAAAACATTCTTTAGCAAGTTCAATTTATACAACTCAAAAAATTGAAGAAGATAAAGTAAAGAAAGACTCAACTTACGTAGCCAAAACTTTTGTTGAAATTGAGAAAGATGCACGCGAAAAAAGTGCTAAAAACTTAAATGATTTTTACGAAATTATTAGCGAGCTAGAGCGTAAAGATTGGTTTTCGGTTTATATCAATTCATTTACAGAAAATTTCGATCCTCATTCTCAGTATTTCGCGCCAAACGATAAAGAACGTTTTGATTCTTCAATTTCAGGTACTTTAGAAGGTATTGGTGCACGTTTACAAAAGAAAAATGATTATGTAGAATTAAACGAATTAATTCCGGGTGGTCCTGCATGGAAAAATAAAGAAATAGAACAAGGTGATATTATTATTAAAGTTGCTCAAGCAAACGAAGAACCAATTGATATTGGCGGAATGCGTTTAGACGATGTTGTGAGTAAAATTAAAGGTAAAAAAGGTACCGAAGTTCGCTTAACCGTTCGTAAAGTTGATGGTACAATTAAAGAAATTTCTATTATTCGTGATATTGTTGAGTTAGAAGATACGTATGCAAAAAGTTCTATAATCAATTTAAACGACGAAAAATACGGAATTATTCATTTACCTAAATTCTATATTAACTTTGAAGATGCAAACGCGCGCGATGCATACAAAGATGTAGCTTTAGAAGTACAACGCCTTAAAGAAGCGGGAGTTGATGGTATTGTTATGGATTTACGTAACAACGGCGGTGGTTCTTTGCAAACGGTGGTAGAAATGGTAGGTTTGTTTATTGAACAAGGACCGGTGGTACAAGTAAAAGGTTCTGGTAAAAGCAAACAAGTTTTAACCGATGATAATCCGGCAACAACTTGGGACAAGCCTTTAGTTGTACTTGTTAATCAATTTTCAGCATCAGCTTCTGAAATTTTTGCTGCTGCAATTCAAGATTACAACCGTGGTATTGTTATGGGATCTAAACATACCTTTGGTAAAGGTACCGTGCAAAACATGATCGATTTAAATAGTTTAATGCGCCGAAACACATTTGGTGATATGGGCGCGTTAAAAACAACGATTCAAAAATTTTATCGTGTAAACGGTGGTTCAACACAAATTAAAGGAGTTGAAAGTGATATTATTTTACCAGACCGTATGTCTTATATTGACACGGGCGAACGTGATATGAAAAAAGCGTTACCATGGGATAAAATTGAACCTGCTAATTACAAACCATTAGCTAACGATTTTTCTGGTATTATTGAAGCAAGTAATGAACGTGTAAAAGCAAATCCTCAATTTATTTTGATTGATGAAAATGCACAATTAATTAAAGAACGTCAGAGCGACGATTTTGAAAACTTGCAATACACAGCATATAAAACAAAGCAACAGGATAACGAGAAAAAGATTAGTCGATTTAAAGAAATTAACAATTACGATAACAATTTAAAATTTACATCTTTACCGTACGAAGTTGAAATGTTAGCAATTGATACAACATATAAATCTCGTATCGAAGATTGGCACAAACAACTTAAAAAAGATGTTTATGTTGAAGAAGCTGTAAACGTTTTACATGATTTAGCCACACAAAAAACGCAACCTAAAAATACTGCGGCAACAAAACCAAAAAAGTTTTTAGGTATATTTTAAATAATTTATGACCCAATATTCAAAGTCATTAACAAGTTTAGCGCTCCAAAAATTTTTTAAAAGTTTTTGGGGCGTTATTAGTTTATTTTTTATTTGTATCTGTACATTTATTGCAGTATTCGGTTATTTTTTTATTACTGATAAAAGCGAAAATGCCAATCAGATGCATTTGGTAATTCATTCTAAACCACCAGGATTTAAGGTACAAATGTTAGTGGTTCCTAATCCAGAAAAAACGCATAAAACCTTTGCTGAATATTTTACTGGAGAAAAGATAACAGATAGTTACATTCCCATTTCATCTTATTCTATAAAAAATGATTCTGTTTATTATACTGAATATTCAGATTCTGATTTAGTTCAAATAGAAAAAGTACTTCCTTTACATATATTTCCGGAGGCACAATCTGAAACCGCATTTAAAGAAAATTATATTGAGCAATTTAACTATGTTTTAGGTACAGATAATTACGGCCGAGATTTGTTATCTAGATTAGTTATTGGTAGCCGCGTTTCATTAGCTATTGGTTTTGTTGCCGTTTTTATCTCGTTGGTAGTTGGAGTGTTTTTTGGATCTATTGCTGGGTTTTATGGTGGTAAAATTGATGCAGCAGTTATGTGGTTGGTTAATATTGTTTGGTCTATACCAACTTTGTTGTTGGTCATTGCCATAACATTGGCTTTAGGAAAAGGTTTTTGGCAAGTTTTTGTTGCTGTTGGACTAACTATGTGGGTTGAGGTTGCTCGCGTTATTCGCGGACAAATTATATCTGAAAAACAAAGCCAATATATTACAGCAGCACGTGCTTTAGGATTTTCTGACTGGCGAATTATTACCAAACATATTTTACCTAATTGTATGGCTCCGGTTATTGTTATTTCGGCTGCTAACTTTGCATCGGCTATTTTAATGGAAAGTGGTTTAAGCTTTTTAGGTTTAGGCGCACAACCGCCCGTTGCAAGCTGGGGTTCTATGATTAAAGATCATTACAGCTATATTATTTTAGGAAAAGCTTATATGGCTATTTTGCCTGGCATTACGATGTGTTTATTAGTTTTAGCATTTATGTTAATCGGAAATACGCTTCGCGATGTTTTTGATGTGAAAAATTAAATAAAAAAAGGCTCGAATTTCGAGCCTTTTTTATTATTGTAATGTTTCAAGTTTATTTAAAAACTGTTGTTTTTCTTGTTCTAATTTTGCTTTCTCTAATTCTAGCTTTTGGATGCTTAAATTAACTTTACCTTCTTTAGCTTCATCTCCAGCAGCTTTAGCTAATTTATCTTGCTCCTTAACTAACTTTTGTTCGTTTTTAGCTAACTTTTTATCAAGAGCATGCACTTTTTTAGCGTGCTTTTCAATCGTGCTTACGCGTTTTTCAGCAGCTTTTAATTGGCTATCTGCCACCTTTTTTTGCTGATTTAATTGTTTTAATAAACTATTTTCTAGTTTTGTTTTTTGCTTCGCACTTTTTAAAACATTGTTTGCACTTTTCTCTGCACTTTCTGCCATCTTTAATTCCGCACGTTTTTGGTTGTATTGCGTAGTTGCAGTAGCTAATGCATTAGATTCTTGCATCACGTTTTCTTTACCATTTGCTTTAATAGCATGTTTAAGTTTTGTATTGGCTAATTTTTTGCTCTGATTAGCAATTTTAACTTGTGCTTTTAATTGCTTTGTTGTTAGCTTACGCGTGTTTAAAGTACTTTGAGCATTAGTTTCATTGGTTTCTGCAGTTCTAACCGCATTGGTTTGCGAAACTATTTTTTTATTTAAATCGTCAACCTTAATTTTTTCAGACGTAGTATCTCTATTTAAGTTTAAATCAGATAAGTTGGTAACTTCGGTTTTATTAACTTGTGCAAATGTTGCAGTTGTTGCTAATAAAAATACGTATAAAATTTTTTTAATCATAAATTGAATATTTGTTATTGCTTCGGTTATCTTTGTTTTTCTGCTTAAATCAATAAACATGCCTAAAATTATTTTAGTACTAAGTTTTTTTACTTTATTTATTTTTTCAAGTTGTCGCAAAGATACGCAAAATGCAAATGAAAATGCATTTTTGGTAGATGAGCGTTCTGATTTTATCGATGAAAACAACTCGTTTGATGCTGTTTTACCTACTGAAGCAGTTTCTTTCCCGGTTTTTACGCCAAGTTCTACAACCGGTGTAGTAATAGCTCGAGAAACTTTTACATTTTCATACAACGAAGATCATGAACAAGCAGAATGGGTTGCTTATTATTTAACACGTAAAGATATTCAACCTAAAAAATATAAACGTCCGTATTTTAATCAAGATCCGTTGGTTAAAACAAAATCTGCTGATTGGAAAAATTATAAAAACGTGATTTACAATCGTGGTCATTTATTGCCTGCAGCTGATAGAAGAGCGAGTTTTGAAGATTATCAAGAAACGTTTTATACCTCTAACATTTCGCCACAATTGCCCGAATTTAATGCTGGCGTTTGGAATGATTTAGAACAAAAAGTTAGAAACTGGGCTTCTAAATACGATAGCTTGTATGTAGTTACCGGCGGAGTTTTATCAGACAATTTGCCACATATTGGTTATGAAAAAGTTTCGGTACCTAATTATTTTTATAAAGTTGTTGCTACCAAAGATGCTAGTAAAATGATTGCTTTTTTGGTTCCGCATCAAGCACAAAATAAAAAACAATTAAAAGAATTTGTTGTTGCTGTAGATTCTATTGAAAAGTTGACAGGAATTGATTTTTTTGAACAATTACCAATAAATTTTCAAGCTGAAAAAGAAAGCCAAACTAATTACAACGAATGGTAAATTACCATTCGTTTATTTTATTTGCATCTAATTTTAAAAATACAAATAGCAAAATAGTAAAAGCCCATAAACTTGATCCACCATATGAGAAAAACGGCAACGGTACTCCAATGGTTGGAAACAGGTTAATTAACATGGCTATGTTTACAAAAAAGTGAACAAATAGAAAGGTTACAACGCAATAACCATATACCCGGCTAAATTGTGTTTTTTGCTTTTCGGCTAAATATATTAATCTAAAAAATAGCGAAACAAAAGTAATAATTACAACGGTTGTACCTACAAATCCCCATTCTTCACCAACAGTGGTAAAAATATAATCGGTGTGTTGTTCGGGTACAAAACCGCCTTTGGTTTGTGTACCTTCTAAATAGCCTTTTCCGAACCAAGATCCAGAACCAATTGCAATCATGGATTGATTTAAGTTGTAACCTTCACGCTGTAAATCTACTTCTTCACCAATTAAAATTCCAATTCTGTCTTTTTGGTGTGGTTCTAATATATTGTTATAGATATAATCTACCGAAAGCGTAAAGCCAACAATAACAAGGTAAAGCAATCCGTAAACAATAGGATTTCTAGAAATGCTTTTGTTCAAGAAATAATGTAATAATACAACAGCTAATATTACCGCAGCTAAAAAGTACGGCTGAATTATTAATGCTAAAAAGAATAATAAAATGGCTATAAATCCGGTCCATAAATACCATGATGGTAGTCCTTCACGATTTAAAACTAATACCAAAGAGAAAAACAGCATGGCCGATCCGGCGTCTGGTTGAAGTAAAATAAGTACTACCGGAATAAATATAATACCCAATGTGATTACCTGAGATTTAAAATTACTCAGGTTTATTTGGCTGTCGCTTACAATTTTAGCTAAAAATAAAGCTGTTGATATTTTAACAAATTCTGAGGGTTGTATAGAAAAACTACCAAATTGGTACCAATTGGTTTGCCCTTTAATGGTTTTTCCGAATACAAACAATCCCATAAGCGATAAAATACCAACGATATAAAAAATGCTGGAATATTTTTCGTAAAACTTAGCATCAATAGTTAAAATGACCACAATTAACGGAACAGCTAAAATGATGAAAAAAAGCTGTTTGCCATAGGTTTGTGACATATCAAAAACCGGTGTAGGATCTAGCGGCAAAGAAGATGAATAAATATTCATCCATCCCATAATCACTAAAATTATGTATAGCAATACAGAAAGCCAATCTAAATTATTTACTACGCCTTGGTTTTTCATTTATCTATTAATTACAAAAGGTTGGTTGCTAACGGGTTTATCATATTCAAATTGTAAACTTGCATTTAGCATTCTTTTTTCTAAATCTTTACGTTTAATGCTGTCGCGGCTGCCACGCAAGTATTTTTCAACCATTAGAGTTGCAATAGGACCTGCATAACGGCTTCCCCAATATCCGTTTTCAACAAAAACTGCAATTGCAATTTTAGGATTATCTACCGGAGCAAAAGCAACAAATACGGAGTGATCGGTTAATTGTACGCGTTTACCATTAATTTTTGTAAAGTTTTCTACCGTTCCGGTTTTACCAGCCATTTGTATGTCTGGCGTTTTTAACGAACGTGCTGTTCCTACGTTATATACATCGGCTAAACCAGCTACAATAGGTTCAAAATGTATAGGATCAACCGTTGTTTGATGTTTGGTTGTAAACTTTTTATCTATTTCTTGATTTTCGATTTTTTTAATTATATGAGGCGTGTAATAATGCCCTCTGTTTGCAACCGTTGCCATCATGTTAGCTAATTGAATTGGAGTCATTAAAACTTCTCCCTGTCCAATTGAATTTGAAATTACGGTTGTAGAGCGCCATCCGCCGCTTGGATACCAACGATCGTAATAATCTGAAGTTGGAATATGTCCTTTTCGTCCTGCAGGTAAATCGTATCCCATAAATTGACCTAAACCAAAGCTTTTTAAATGATTTGCCCAGGTATTAACGCCTTCTTTTGCGCCGTGTTTATCTACAACTAACTTAAATGTGTTTGCAAAATAGGTGTTACATGATTTGTAAATGGCACGATGTAAATCGATAGCCCCTGAATCGTGGCATTTCATAAAAGCACCTTTACCGTAAAAAAAGCCATGGTTGCACATAAATGTAGTGCGTTCGTCCACAACATTTTCTTGCAACCCGATTAATGCTGTAAGAATTTTAAATGGAGATCCCGGAGGATACTCGGCTAACAAACCTCGGTCGTATAATGGCATACCAATGGTATCGTTCCATAATTTGGTGTAATTTCTAGAACGTTGTCTACCAACCAATAATGCCGGATCGTAGTTTGGTGCGGTTACTAAAGCTAAAATTTCGCCAGTGCTAGGTTCTAAAGCAACAATTCCACCACGTTTATTCACCATTAATTCTTCACCGTATTTTTGTAAATCGATGTCCAAACTTATGGTAATATCTTTACCTTGTACAGCGGTGGTATCGTAAATACCATTTTTGTATGATCCGATATCTTTGTTGAACTTATCACGCTGTCTGTATTTTACGCCTTTTACTCCACGTAAAACATCTTCGTACGTTTTTTCAACACCTTGCATTCCAATTAAATCCCCACTTTTATAGTACGGATTTTCTTTAATTATTTTGTCGTTTACTTGGGCAATATAACCAAAAACGTTTGCTGCTGCGTTTACTTGGTAATCGCGCAAAGCTCTTTTTTGAATATAAAAACCTTCAAACTTTCTTATTTTTTCTTGAAATGCTGCGTATTCTACTTTGTTTAATTGTGGTAAAAAAATAGAAGGTAGGCGTGGGCTGTAAACTTTTGCTTTGTTTAAGATGCGATTAAAATCGTCAATGGTAATATCTAATAAATGGCAAAGTTCTAGGGTATCAATATTTTTTACTTCTCGCGGAATAACCATAATATCATAAGAAGGTTGATTGGCAACAATCAACTTTCCGTTTCGGTCATAAATGTACCCACGCTCAGGATATTCGTAAACTATTTTTATTGCATTGTTTTCTGATTTTTTCTCGAAAGAATCGTCTATAACTTGCAAATAAAACAATCTACCTAAAATCACTAAGGTTACTAAGGTTATAATTGCGGGAAGTAGCCCTTTTCTGATCATTTATTTGGTTTAATTAGATATATGATTAATACGCAGATGATAAAAGTTAATAAGGAAGAAAATAAAATTCGAATTAAAATTCCCCAAATAAAACTAAAGTTAAAAATTTCTAAGGTAAATAATACCGTACTGAATAACAAAATAGATGATAATAGATATACCAATCTTTCGGTAGAAATTTTATCTGCTATTTTAACGGTTTGATATTCGTAACTTAAACCAAAGGTATATTTTAAAATGGTTGGTCTAAAAAATGCTAATACCAAACAAGCGCTTGCATGAACGCCGCCTGTGTTCATAAAAAAATCTACAGTTAACCCTAAAAAAAAGCTGGCTAACAAAAATAAATTTCTGTTTGCGGTTACCGGATATAACAAGATAAAAATGATATAAGGATTCGGATTTATATACCCAAAAAGGTTTATATTATTAAAAATAAAAACCTGTAAAATTATCAGTGATATAAACCTGAAAATATTTAAAAACAGTGTATTATTCATTTTTGTTGGTTTCTTGTTCTAAAGCTTTAATTTCGGCCTTATTAATATTATCCAAAATATAAATATTTCCTAGGTTGGTCATGTCATTAAACAAACGTACTTCTATGGTATAATTGTTTGTGTCGGTATCTAAATATACCTTTTCTACTTGTCCAATCGGAATATCTTCAGGAAAAATTTCAGATTTACCACCGGTAACAATTGTATCTCCTTTGCGTAACTGCGCTAAACGCGGCACGTCAATTAGTTGAACAAAAGCAACATCTTTAGCATTCCAAGTTAAAGATCCAAAATGGTTAGAGTTTTTAACTTTGGCATTAATTTCAGATTTTATATTTAAAATACTTTGTACCGTAGCGTAATTTGTTGATGTTTTTTCTACAATTCCAACTAATCCTAAGCTATTAACTACGCCCATATCTTGTTCAATATGATGCTTGTTTCCTTTATTTATGGTTAAGTAATTGTTGGGTTTGTTGTATGAATTGTTAATTACTTTGGCCGATGTTACACGATATAACGTATCTGTGTATGTAATTTTTTGAGGAAAAAAATCTAGGTGATTTAAGGTAGTATCGCTTGTGTTGTATAAGATGCCTTTTAAATACATATTTTCCTGAACCAACTGTTCGTTTTGGTTCTTTAAATTAAAATATTCATTTAAATTACTTACTTGTTGGTAAGTTCCTCCTGTAACAAAATTTGCCGAATTAACCACCTTGCTGCGATGGTACGAATGTGACTGAAACGTTAAACCTAACGAAATGCACAAAAGCAGCAAAAACAGCAACAAGTTGCTGTTTTTATAGATAAAATTTATTATTTGCTGCATATGTTTTAAGCTATTTGATTAAAATGCTTTTGAACTTATTAATGTTTTTTAATGTCATTCCAGTTCCGCGTACAACCGCACGTAACGGATCTTCTGCAATATATACAGGTAAATCTGTTTTTTGAGAAATACGTTTGTCTAAGCCGCGTAACATAGATCCACCACCTGCTAAGTAAATACCAGTGTTGTAAATATCGGCAGCTAATTCTGGCGGAGTTCTAGATAAAGTTTCCATAACTGCATCTTCAATACGTAAAATAGATTTATCTAATGCTTTTGCAATTTCACGGTAAGAAACGTCAACTTGTTTTGGTTTTCCGGTTAACAAGTCACGCCCTTGTACTGACATATCTTCTGGCGGAGAGTCAATATCTTCTAAAGCTGCTCCAACCTGAATTTTAATTTTTTCTGCTGTTCCTTCTCCTACAAATAGGTTATGTTGCGTACGCATGTAGTAAATAATATCGCTTGTAAATACGTCACCGGCAATTTTTACCGAGTTATCACAAACAATACCACCTAAAGCAATTACTGCAATTTCAGTTGTACCACCGCCTATGTCAACAATCATGTTTCCTTTAGGTTGCATAATATCTACACCAATACCAACTGCTGCTGCCATTGGTTCGTGAATTAAGTAAACTTCTTTTCCGTTTACGCGTTCACAAGATTCTTTTACGGCACGCATTTCTACCTCAGTAATTCCTGAAGGAATACAAACAACCATGCGTAAAGCAGGCGTGAAAATTTTCTTTTTTAAAGCAGGAATACTGTTAATAAACAAGCTAATCATTTTCTCTGATGCATCAAAGTCAGCAATTACCCCATCTTTTAACGGACGTATGGTTTTAATGTTTTCATGTGTTTTACCTTGCATTTGGTTTGCCTCGGCTCCAACTGCAATAATTTTTCCAGAAACGCGGTCTCTGGCAACGATAGACGGGCTGTCTATTACAACTTTTTCGTTGTGTATTATTAATGTATTCGCTGTACCAAGGTCAATAGCAATATCCTCGGTCATGAAATCAAAAAATCCCATATGTTTTTAAATGGTTATGTTATTAAAAATAAGCCTGATTTATAAAATTAGTGTTTAAAATGGCGTACTCCAGTTAAAACCATTGCTAAGTTATTTTCATTACAATAAGTAATGCTTAACTCATCTTTAATTGAACCTCCAGGTTGAATAACTGCTGTAATTCCAACATTTTTTGCTAATTCAACACAATCCGGGAATGGAAAAAAAGCATCACTTGCCATTACCGCTCCGTTAAGGTCAAAGTTAAAAGAATTTGCCTTGTCAACTGCGTGTCTTAATGCATCAACGCGTGATGTTTGACCAGTTCCTGAAGCAATTAACTGCCCGTTTTTAGCAAAAACAATGGTGTTAGATTTGGTGTGTTTACTTATTTTAGAAGCAAACAACATATCGTCTATTTCCTGCGCAGTAGGTTCTTTTTCTGTAACTACTTTTAATAAATCGCGACTATCTGTTATTAAATCTTTATCTTGAACTAAATACCCGTTTAAACAAGTACGCACTTGTGTAGTAGGTAATTCAATATTTTTCTGAACTAAAATAATTCTGTTTTTCTTTTCTTGTAAAATAGCTAATGCTGCATCTTCGTAACCAGGTGCAATTACAATTTCACAAAATAGTTTGTTTATTTCCTCTGCAGCTGGTACATCTATTACAGCATTAGCAATTAAAACACCACCAAATGCCGAAGTAGGATCACCTGCTAAAGCATCTAAATACGCTTGTTTAATGGTATTGCGTGTTGCTACACCACAAGCATTGTTATGTTTTAAAATAGCAAATGTTGGATTATCACCTTTAAACTCGTTCATTAAGTTTACCGCTGCATCAACATCTAATAAATTATTGTAAGATAACTCTTTACCGTGTAATTTAGTAAAAATATTATCAAAATCACCGAAAAAAGTTCCTTTTTGATGTGGATTTTCTCCGTAACGTAAAACTTGCGCTTGATCAACACTAATTTTTAACGTATCGTTTGCATCAGTATTAAAATAATTAAAAATAGCACTGTCGTAATGTGATGATGTGTGAAAAGCTTTGGTAGCTAAAAACTTTCTGTTTTCTAATGTTGTTGCACCGTTGTTTTGCGTTAACATATCTAAAAACGTTGCGTATTCGTTTACAGAAGCTACAATAACCGTATCCTTAAAGTTTTTAGCTGCAGCACGAATTAATGAAATACCACCGATATCAATTTTTTCAATAATATCAGCTTCGTCAGCACCCGATGCAACTGTTTTTTCAAAAGGATATAAATCAACAATCACCAAATCAATTTGCGGAATGTTAAATTCTTGCATTTGTGCTACGTCACCTTCATGATCTTGACGGTTTAAAATACCTCCAAAAATTTTTGGGTGTAAAGTTTTTACGCGTCCTCCTAAAATTGACGGGTACGAGGTAACCTCTTCAACCGGAACAACATCAATTCCTAAATTTTTAATAAAAGTTTCTGTTCCGCCTGTCGAATAAATGGTAACTCCATATTCGTTTAACTTTTGTAGAATTGGTTCTAAACCTTCTTTATCAAAAACTGATATTAAAGCCGATTTAATAGATTTAGTAGTATTCATTTTTTGTTGTGTGTGTATTAAGGTGCAAAAGTAGATATTGTTACGATAATAATCAAAATATTACGAGCCGATTTCTTTTCAATTTCAATGTTTTTTTGTCACACAAAAATATTATTAACTAATTTGTAACAAATGCGCTATTTTTTCTACTTATAAGATATCAACTATTCGATTTATATGTTTTTATATTTAAGATTACTTAGCGAAAGTTTTAAGTTTGCCACCAACGCGTTGCGATCTAACAAACTGCGTACTTTTTTGTCGCTGTTGGGGGTAACCATCGGAATTTTTTCTATCATTGCCGTTTTGGCCGCTGTAGATTCGTTAGATCATAAAATAAAAAATGATTTATCAAACTTAGATAAAAACACCATTTATTTAATGAAGTACAGCTTTGGGCCGAGCGATATTCCTGATTGGAAAATTCAGCAATTTCCGAATGTTACGTACGACGAATTTGAATTTGTGCGTAAAAACTTACGCGGTATCGATAAAGCTTCGTTCAACATGTTTGTTCCTAGTCAAAATGTAAAATCAGATTTTGGTAGCGCAAGCGGTGTTAGTATTTCGCCGTGTACCAACGAATACGAAGATTTAGATGTTTTAAATATTGAAACGGGACGTTTTTTTAATGAATCTGAATCCAATTCAGGCGCTCCTGTTGTTGTTTTAGGTAAAACCGTTGCCGAAACTTTGTTTCCAGGTGTTGATCCGTTAGGTAAATACATTCGCGCTTATGGCAAACGTTTGCAAGTTATTGGCGTTTTAGAAAAAGCCGGATCTATTAACGTGGGCGGTAGTACCGATATGAAAGCTATTTTACCAGTAAATTTTATTCGACAAATTTATGGTGATAACAACAAAGGCGCAACGCCAGCTATAATTGTTAAACCCGTAAAAGAATATGACATTAATTTGTTTCAAGATGAATTAACCCAAAAACTGCGAACGTATCGTGGATTAAAACCGTCTGATGATAATAACTTTTTTGTGAATGTTTTTTCTGGATTTACCGATTTGATTGATAACATTGTAGCACAATTAAATTTTATGGGTTGGATTTTAAGCGGATTTTCTTTGCTTGTTGGTGGGTTTGGTATTGCAAACATAATGTACGTTTCGGTTAAAGAACGTACAAACTTAATAGGTATTCAAAAATCTTTAGGAGCTAAAAGTCGATTTATTTTGTATCAATTTTTATTCGAAGCTGTTATTTTATCTTTATTTGGCGGTTTGGTTGGTTTGTTATTGGTTTGGCTAATTGCTATTGCAGCATCTTCAGCTTTAGATTTTGAGTTTATTTTAAGCCTTAAAAATATTATTATAGGAAGTAGTTTAGCAGCAGTTATTGGATTGATTTCTGGAATTTTGCCTGCTATTTCGGCATCTAAATTAGATCCTGTTGAAGCAATTCGAAGCGGAATGTAATAAGTGAAAAATATAGATATAAAAAAAGGAGCAATTTAAATTGCTCCTTTTTTTATCTTACTTCTTGATTTAAAATTAAATCGATATATAAGTTTATTTTGTTTTTTAAATCTTTTCTGTGTGTTACAAAATCTAAAAAGCCGTGTTCTAATAAAAACTCAGATGTCTGAAAACCTTCTGGTAATTCTTTACCTGTTGTATCTTTTACAATGCGTGGGCCAGCAAAACCAATTAAAGCTCCCGGTTCAGCAATATTAATATCACCTAACATTGCGTATGATGCAGTTGTTCCTCCTGTTGTTGGATCTGTACATAACGAAATGTATGGAATTTTAGCTTCTGCTAATAAAACTAATTTAGCCGATGTTTTAGCCATTTGCATTAAAGAAAAAGCAGCTTCCATCATACGAGCACCACCCGATTTAGAAATCAAAACAAAAGGCGTTTTGTGCTCAATACAATAATCAATAGCACGCGAAATTTTTTCGCCAACTACTGATCCCATTGATCCACCAATAAAAGCAAAGTCCATACAAGCAACAACTAAATCATTTCCTTTAGATTTACCTACAACAGTTGTAATAGCATCTTTAAGCTTTGTTTTAGCTGTAACTTCTGCCACACGATCGCTGTATTTTTTTGTATCAACAAATTCTAACGGATCTTTAGATGTAATGTTTGAGTTAAGTTCTGTATATTCATTATTATCAAACAAAACTTTAAAATATTCTTTAGAACCGATTCTAACGTGAAAATCATCTTCTGGTGAAACCCATAAATTTTTTTCTAATTCGTCAGCATCAACAATTTTTCCAGTAGGTGATTTGTACCATAGACCTTTAGGAATATCTTTTTTATCTTCTGTAGCAGTTTGTATTCCTTTTTCTGTTCTTTTAAACCAAGCTAAAGCCATATTAATTTTCTTTTTTAACGTAGTATTAAACCAACTACGGCATTGTTACTATAAAGTATTTACGTTGTTTAAATCAGCAAATGCTTGCTCTAAACGGTTATTAAATGTTATTTCAGCCTCACGAACCCATTTGCGCGGATCGTAGTATTTTTTATTCGGTAAATCTTCACCTTCTGGGTTACCAATTTGCGTCATTAAATAATCTTTTTTTGCTAAAATATAATCTCTTGCTCCTTCAGTAAATGCAAATTGCAAATCTGTATCAATATTCATTTTAATTACTCCGTAAGAAATAGCTTCTCTAATTTCTTCTAATGAAGAACCTGATCCACCGTGAAAAACAAAATCAACAGGATTTGTTTTTGTACCGAATTTCTTTTCAACAAATTTCTGAGAATTGTCTAAGATTTTTGGAGTTAACTTTACGTTTCCTGGTTTGTAAACCCCATGAACGTTTCCAAAAGCTGCTGCAATAGTAAAACGCGGAGAAACTTTCATTAGTTCTTCGTACGCATAAGCAACTTCTTCTGGCTGGGTATATAATTTAGATGAATCTACGTCTGAATTATCAACCCCGTCTTCTTCACCACCTGTAATACCTAATTCAATTTCTAATGTCATACCTATTTTACTCATACGAGCTAAGTATTTTTTAGAAATTTCAATATTTTCTTCAATTGGTTCTTCAGACAAATCAATCATATGCGATGAAAACAAAGGTTTACCGGTTTCAGCAAAATGTTTTTCACTAGCATCTAATAAACCATCAATCCATGGTAAAAGATTTTTTGCACAATGGTCGGTATGTAAAATTACCGTTGCACCGTATGCTTCGGCTAACGTATGTATATGTTTTGCACCAGCAATTGCTCCTAAAATAGCAGATTGTTGGTTCGCGTTTGACAATCCTTTTCCAGCAATAAACGATGCTCCACCGTTAGAAAACTGAATGATAACTGGCGCATTTAATTTCGCAGCAGTTTCCAAAACACCGTTAATAGTGCTTGAACTAGTTACGTTTACAGCAGGTAAAGCAAAACCTTTTTGTTTTGCATAATCAAAGATTTCTTGTATTTGATCCCCAGTAGCTACTCCTGGTTTAATGTTGTGTGCCATTGTATGTTGTTGTTTAAATAGTTTACAAAAATAATAAATTTGCGGTTTAGAATGGATAATTGATTCCAATATTTATAACGGCCTTAGAAAAATTGTAATCACGCAGCCATCTTCGCTCGTATTCATAGGCTGGATTGTAGGTTTTAAAACCAATATCTAACCTAAAAATAAAGAAATTAAAATCGTATCGCGCTCCAAAACCGGTTCCTACAGCCAATTCTTTTAAAGAAGAAAGATTCTGAAACTTGTATTTCGGATTTTTAACTTCGTCAAAAACATTCCAAATGTTTCCAATATCTGTAAAAATTGCTCCGTTAAGATTGCCTGAAATATTAAAACGATATTCTAATGAAAAAGCTAATTTCATGTTTGCTTCATTAAAATCGTTTACACCGCCAGAACTTCCCGGACCTAACGAATAAGCTAGCCAAGCACGGTTATCGTTTGTTCCGCCGGCGTAATAACTACGTATAAACGGAATGCTACTCGAGTTGCCGTACGGAATAGCCAAGCCTGCAAAAAAACGGGTAGCTAAAACTTTTTTGCTAGATAATTGCCAGTTTCTAATAAATTCTACTTCGCCTTTTACGTATTCGGCATAAGCAACATTAAAAATGGTGCTGTTATCGTTTTGATTGGTTTTAGATTTATCTCGATCTAAAAGCGAAAGTAACGCACCTGCAGATTCAAATTTAGTTCGTAACGACCAAAAGTTGTAATCGGTTAAATTTTTTCGTGTTGATTTTTGATAGGTAATATTTGATGCAACAATTAAATTGTTTTCGGTTAAACGGTCGTAACGTTCGCTAATGCTGCGTACCACGGTTCTGTCTTCTGGCGAAACAGGAATGCTGTTGTTTAATACCGAATTCATAAAATCAATCGTTCCGCGTTGTTCTTCTAACGTTCCGTTTTCATTCAAATAACTCGGATCTATTTCGGCTGTGTATCTTTCTGCAATGCTGTTTAAACGGCGGTACGTGCTGCGGTAAACTAAAAAGTAATTGTAGGGATTTAAGTTATTGATGTACTGAATGTTTAACAAATCAATACGAATGTTGTTGTAGCGTTTAGGAAACCACGAATAACTTAGAATCCCGGTAAAACTTTCTTTATCTAATCCAATGTTTCGCTGTCTAGAAACTCCAGCACTAATTTGTGTGGTAGGAAACATGGTTTTAGGTATAAAACCAGTGGTTTTAAAAGGCATTAAAATTTTAGGAAAGGTAAGTTTTACATCACCACCAAACTCAGATAAGTTAAAAAACACATCGTCCGGATTTGCTAATTCACGTGAAGATCCAATATTGGCTTTCCCCGAAATTTCTAATATTTCGGCACCTTTAAATACATTTCTAATCGTTAAACCAGCTGTTCCTAAAATACCAAAATCCTGAATGTTAGAATGCATCAAATCAAACCCCGCATTAAACGTATATTTTTTTAGCGGAACCAAATAAATATTACTTATTAAAGCATTTTTTGTGCTATCGCTAACATCTTCAATATATTCAATACGTGGATAATTAAATATTTTTAGGTTTGATAACGATTGCGTGGTTATAGAACGGCGGTAATCGCTATAAACATTTCCTGGGTTTATAAAAATGGCATCGGTTATGGCTTTAGGTTTAAAGTTTAGTTTAGCCGATGAATAAATGTTGATGTTGTTGTATGAAATACTGTCTGCAGAATATTCTTTTTTACCTGCATTGTCGGTAAAAACATTTACTTGGCTGATTTTGTAAATATCAAAAGGTTCTTTTACTAACGAATCGCCCGATTTTTTAGAATACTGATCAATTATCAAATCAACATTTAACTTATCCGAATCGTCGTTTCTGTAAATGTTGTAATTAATGTAGTTTTCTTGAAATTTATAAACGCCGTGATTTCTAAAAAACGTTGTAAGGCGGGTTCTTTCGTTTGCAAAGTCAGATAAGTTATATTGCTTTCCGGTACCAATTACCATTTGGTTTTTGGTTAATTGATATAACGAATCTATAATAAACGAGCTAGGTTTGTAGGTAATGCTGTCAACAAAATACGGATTTCCTTTTGTTACCGAATAGGTAATTGTAGCTTTTTTAGGAGCAACCGAATCTATTTTAAAACTTGAAACGGCATCCAAATAACCGTGATCAAAATAATAGGTTTCAAATTTGTCGGTAGATTTTATTGTTTTTAACGTATCTAAAATTACTGGTGGTTCTCCATTTTCTTTTAAAATATTGCTTAAGCCCGAAACAAAAAATGCTTGCCCTAAACGTGCAACTTGTTTTTCAGATAATAATTTTGATAAACGGTCGTAACGTTCTGGTTTTTTTAAAAGCCAAGCTTGGTATGATGAGTCTGCATTTACCTTTGCTAAATTGTACATTTCTAGCTTTAACGGATAACCAAAAATAAACGTGTTATTGGGTTTCTGAAGCATTAAATTTAAAACTTCTTCTTTGGTTACCTTTTTGCTGTCAACAAGTACTTCAGCTTTAGTAAGCAAAAAAATATCTGCTGCAACTCGTTTGGTCGGGTTACAGGCAAATAAAAAGCTTACTAATACAAATATTAGTAGTATTTTTGAACACGTTTTTATCAAAGCAAAATAATATTATTCAAAAGTACATTTTTTTATGGTTAGTAAAAACCAAATCAAGTTAATAAGAAGTTTACAGCAAAAAAAATACAGAAAACAAACGCATCTATTCCTTGCAGAAGGTGTAAAGGTAATTCAAGAACTTATAACTGCCAATTTTGAATTGCAAAACCTTTATGTTACCGAAGATATTTTTACATCGGTAGCACAAAATGTGCGCGAAGTTATTTCTAAATCGGATTTAGAAAAAATGACTGCGTTAAAAACAGCCAATAATTGCTTAGCAATATTTAAAATTCCGACTGAAAATGCAACACGACCTAAAGGAATTCAAGTAGTTTTAGATGATGTTCGTGATCCGGGAAATTTAGGTACCATTTTACGTTTGTGTGATTGGTACGGCGTAAGCCATTTAATTTGTTCTGAAGATACGGTAGATATTTACAATCCAAAAGTTGTGCAAGCAACCATGGGTTCTATTGCACGCGTACAAGTAATTTATACCGATTTACAAAACTACCTTTCGCAATATAACGGACCGGTTTTTGGTACGTTTATGGATGGCGAAAATATTTATACCGCTAATTTACCAACCGAAGGTTTAATTGTTTTGGGTAACGAAGCAAATGGTATTTCAGAAACCGTTCAGAATTTGTGTACCAACAAACTTACAATTCCTAGATTTGGTAATTTACAAGTTACCGAAAGTTTAAATGTAGCTAATGCAACAGCAATTGTTTTAAGCGAATTTAAACGTAGAATATATTAATGAAACGCAAAGTTGATAAAAAAACCGCGCGTTTGCATTTTTGTTACGTTTCCGGTCCAAGGGCTGTATGGCGTGTTATCATCAATAATTTCATTATCTAAACCAAAAACGCCACGAATAGAAGGTGAAAATTTAAAGTATTCAAAATAAATATCAATACCTAAACCTGCTTCTAAATTGCCTGTACCGCGTTTCATTCTAAATTTCCCGTTGTAATTATCATCGGTAGCATTGTAATTGCTTGATAAGTTCATGGCGTACGAATAACCACCAATTAAGTACGGTTTAATATTACCTGTACGTTTTGCCGAAAATTTTAATAAAAATGGTAAATTAATATAGGTTGATTTTACTTCGCGTGTTTTATCAAAATCATCAAGGATATACGGGAAAATTAAATTTCGACTACTAAAACTTACTCCCGGTTCAAACCTAAAATCTAAATGTTCGGTAAGTTTTAAGTTACCAATTATTCCAACATTAAACCCAACCGACGATTTAACTTCAATATCTTCAGCTACATCTTTATAATCAAATTTAAAATCGTAGCTGTTTAATCCTAAATAAAACCCGTAATGAATTCTTTTCTGATCAAAGTTTTCAAGGTTTATAATAGGGTTTTTGCCAAACATGCCTTGTGCTTGTGCTAATATGCCGATAAATAGTAGGAGTAGGGTTAGTTGTTTTTTCATGGTTATTTTGTAGCTGTATATATGGTTGCAACACCAAATGTTTGCGGCTTAGCTGTGGCATTTTTAAATCCAACTTGATTTAAAATAGCAACTAATGCCGGGCCAAATGGGAAATTTTGTGCCGATTCTGATAAATATGAATATGCTGTTTTATCTTTAGAAAACATTTTACCAATTAAAGGTAATATGTTGTTGGTATATAAATTAAAACCTTGTTTGAACGGAAATTTTACCGGAACAGAAGTTTCTAAAATAATAAAAATTCCGTTTGGTTTTAAAACGCGTAAAATTTCGGCTAAACCTTTTTCTAACGTTTCAAAGTTTCTAATACCATATGAAACGGTTATTGCATCAAAATGATTGTCTGGAAACGGAATGTTTTCAGAATCACCTAAAACCAATTCAATTTTATTTTCTAATTTTTTGTCGGCAACTTTTTTTCTGCCCACTTCTAACATACCTTCAGAAATATCTAAACCAATAATTTTTGATGCCGTTGTTTGGCTTAATAAAATCGCTAAATCACCGGTTCCGGTTGCAATATCTAAAATGGTATTGGGTTTGGTTTTGGCAACTAAGTTTAAAACATTTTTACGCCATCCGGTATCTAAACCTAATGAAATAACGCGATTTAAACCGTCGTAGTTTTCAGAAATGTTATTAAACATTTGAGCAACTTGTTCTTTTTTACCTAAATCAGAATCTTTATATGGGTTGATGTTATTTTTCATGCTTGTAATTTTCAGCAAAGATATAAGTTACGTATCATTTTTGGTACGAAAGCACTTAATTTTTCCGTACAATTTGTTAAGCTACTTTCTTACTAAGGTTATAAATTCGTAATCAAAGGCGTGTTTGCTGTCTTTTTCATGTTTTTCGTGAGCAATGGTTTGCCATTGGTCGTAATTTATTTCTGGAAAAAACGTATCTGCATCCTCAAACGAATAATCTACCTTTGTAAGTTCTATTTTATGAGCAAACGGTAAAGCTTGCTTGTATATTTCGCCTCCGCCAATTACATAAATTGTTTCGTTCGGATAACTTTTTAAAACGGTTTCTAAATCGGATGCAATCCAACAACTTTCGGGAGCTTGGTATGCGTTGTCACGCGTAACAATAATATGTTGTCTGTTCGGTAGTACGCCGGGTAAACTTTCAAACGTTTTGCGGCCCATAACAATTTTATGATTGTATGTTTTATTTTTAAAATGTTTAAAATCATTAGGTAAATGCCACATCATGCTGTTGTTTTTGCCCAAAGCTAAGTTGTTGGCAACCGCTGCAATTAAAATTATCATGGTTGGTTTTGTTCGTCTAACATTTGTTTTTCAACTTGCTTTTCTAAAACAGCCATTTTTTCTTGTTGTTTTTTTACAAGTTTTTCTATTTGTGCTTGTTCCCATTTTTTACCCATAAATCGGTTGGTAATAAATACCTGAATTACGTGCAAAATAAAAATGAAAAGCCATGCAAAAGATGCCCAAATGTACCATTTGTATTCTGGAAAAACACCTAACCAATTGTTAGCAATGTACATAAAGGCACAACCTATTAGTAAGGTTATGAAATGGTAGTACACATTTTTTTTGGCTTGTGTACGTTTTCTGGCATATTCATATTGCTGAAATTCTTCGCTGTTTGGTTTCATACTTTTTTAAATAAAAATACAAAAAAAAGAGCTTATTTATAAGCTCTTTTTAATATTTATACTGAAACAGATCCTTTAATATGTGGATGCGTTTCGTAATTTTCTAAGGTGAAATCATCAAAAGTAAAATCGAAAATATTTTTGATGTTTGGGTTTAAAATCATTTTTGGTAATGGTTTCGGTTCTCGGCTAACTTGTAACTGCAGTTGTTCGATATGGTTGTTGTAAATATGTGCATCACCAAAGGTATGAATAAATTCACCCGGTTGTAAATTACAAACTTGTGCAATCATTAAAGTTAATAACGCATATGATGCAATATTAAATGGCACACCTAAAAAAATATCGGCGCTGCGTTGGTACAATTGGCATGATAACTTACCGTTTGCAACGTAAAACTGAAAAAACGCATGGCAAGGCGGTAAAGCTGCTTTGTTGTTAGCCACATTTTCGGCAAACGAAACTTTATCGTTTGGTAAAGATGACGGATTCCAGGCAGAAACTAACATGCGTCTAGAATTCGGATTGGTTTTTAAAATTTCAATTACTTCGGCAATCTGATCAATTTCTTCCGAGTTCCAATTGCGCCATTGATGCCCGTAAATTGGCCCTAAATTTCCGTTTTCATCCGCCCAAGCATCCCATATTTTAACGTCGTGTTGTTTTAAATACTCAATGTTTGTTTTTCCTTTTAAAAACCACAGTAATTCATGAATAATAGATTTTAGATGAAGCTTTTTTGTAGTTACCATCGGGAAACCTTCTGCCAAATCAAATCGCATTTGGTAGCCAAAAACGCTTAATGTTCCGGTTCCGGTACGATCACCTTTTTGGGTTCCATGTTCTAAAACATGATTCACTAAATCTAAATATTGTTTCATAATTATGCTTCTCGGTTGTTAATTTCGTCTCTAATATACGCCGCTTTTTCGTAATCTTCGTTTTGAATTGATGTATCTAATAAAACATAAAGCTGTTCTAACGTTTGATTTTTAAATTCATTTTTAAAATGATCAGCTTCTTTATTATCATCTAAAATATCATCTAAAAGCGAAATGTCGTCTAAATCTAAATCGTCATCATCTTGATATTCTTCATCAGCATCTTCTTTTTCGGTAATTTCATTTTTAGGTTTAAAAATAATTCCGGCTTTATCTAAAATGCCTTTGTAGGTAAAAATCGGTGCATCAAAACGTAAAGCTAACGCAATAGCATCTGATGTTCTAGCATCAATAATTTCTTCTATACCGTCGCGTTCACAAATTATGCTTGAATAAAAAACACCATCTACTAATTTATGAATAATAATTTGTTTGATTTTGATGTCGAAGCGATCGGCAAAGTTTTTAAAAAGATCGTGGGTTAATGGGCGTGGTGGTGTAATATCTTTTTCTAAAGTAATTGCTATTGATTGTGCCTCAAAAGCACCAATAACAATGGGTAATTTACGGTCACCGTCTGCTTCGTTTAAAATTAAAGCATAGGCGCCGTTTTGGGTTTGGCTGTAAGAAATACCTTCTATTATTAATTTAACTAAACTCATTATTCAATATTTTGATGGTCGGGTTTGTATTTCTCTAAAAAAAAAGAGAGTTCCTTGCAAATATAAAAATTTAAACAAGTAACTCTCTTAAATGATTTTTAAAATATTATCAAACTAATTTAAACTGATTAATGATTTGCAGCTTTAAATTCTTTTAATTTTTTAATTAATTCTGGTACAACCTGAAATGCATCACCAACCACACCGTAATCTGAAACTTTAAAGAAAGGAGCTTCTGGATCGTTATTGATTACAACTTTAACTTTTGATGCATTGATTCCGGCAATATGCTGAATAGCTCCCGAAATACCGATTGCAATATATAAGTTTGCTGCTACCGGTTTACCCGTTTGCCCAACGTGCTCAGAATGTGGTCTCCAATCTAGGTCAGATACTGGTTTAGAACATGCTGTTGCAGCGCCTAAAACTTCGGCTAATTCTTCAACCATGCCCCAGTTTTCAGGTCCTTTTAAACCACGTCCTGCCGAAACAACAATTTCTGCATCAGCAATGGTAACTTTACCTGAAACTTTTTCTACGTTTTCAACTTTTATTTGATCTAATGTTACGGTTGGATTAAAATCCTCTGCAGTTGCAGTGCCGTTTGCTTCGATCAATCCAAAAGAATTTTTACCTAAAGCAATAACTTTTACATCACTTTCTAAAGCTGTAAAAACAAAACCTTTGTTAGAAAATGCTGTGCGTTTTACAATAAATGGCGCAGTAGATTCTGGTAAAGCTACAACGTTAGATGCGAAGCTTGCATCTAAATCCATAGCTGCTAATGGTGCTAAATATTTAGCATCGGTTGTAGATGATAAAACAACTAATTTTGCTCCTTCTTTTTGAGCTGCTTGTTTTATTACATCAGCATATGCTTTTGCGTTAAAAGTTTTTAAATCAGCTTGATTAACTTTTAAAACCTTATCAACGCCGTATTTTGCTAAAACGCTTACATCGTCTGCATTAATAGTTAATGCGGTAACGGTTGTGCCTTGTTGTTCTGCAACTTTTTTAGCGTAAGAAGCCAATTCAAAAGCTACTTTTTTTATTTTTCCTTCTGCAGATTCTGCATATATTAAGATTGACATATGTACTTGTTTTTAAGTTTGTGAAAATAGAGATTAAATTACTTTAGCTTCGTTATGTAATAAGCTGATTAGTTCGTCTAAATTATCAGCGCTAACCATTTTACATGCCGATTTAGGAGCTGGTTTTTCGAACTTAACTGTTTTTGTTTTTGCATCTACAGCTACAGGTTCTTTTACAGCTAAAGCTTTAGTACGCGCTTGCATAATTCCACGCATGTTTGGTATGCGTAAATCCTTTTCTTCTACAATTCCTTTTTGTGCACCTAAAACAACAGGTAAGCTTACGCTTAAAGTTTCTTTACCACCGTCTATTTCACGTACAACTTTTGCTGTGTTTGCCTCAACTTCAATACCAATACAAGCATTTACAAAGTTAAAGCCTAACATAGCTGCTAACATGCCCGGAACCATTCCACCGTTATAATCTAAAGATTCTTTCCCTGCAATTACTACGTCGTAACCACCTTCTTTTACAACTTCAGCTAATTGCTTTGCAACGAAAAAGCCATCAGAAGGAGTAGCATTAACGCGAATAGCTTCATCAGCACCAATAGCCAATGCTTTACGTATAGTTGCTTCACTTTCTGGTCCGCCAACATGCACTACATGCACGGTAGCACCTTGCTTTTCTTTAAACCAAATTGCGGGTTAAACCAAATTCGTCATTCGGATTCATAACAAATTGAACGCCGTTTGCGTCAAATTCTGTATCTCCATTCGTGAAGTTAATTTTTGAAGTAGTATCAGGTACATTACTGATGCAAACCAATATTTTCATATTTTAAATTTGTTTATTAGTTATTATTTGTTTTTACTAAGATATAAAAAAAAAATAACGAATTACTATGCATGCATATAAAATTTGATTTTTCTAAATTTTTCACTATTTATCTGTTTTTATTGTATTTAATAGATGTTTTGTACAGTGTAAGTTAAATAAAGTTTAGTTTTTTTGTAAAAATGATAATGTATGTACGTGGTTTTACATATTATTTAATATATAGTAGTAAACTTTACCGTTTTTTAAACATATAAATTTGTTATTTTTGTTAAGTCAAATTTTTGAATAAACAAACATTTATGAGAACGATTCAATTTAGAGAAGCTATATGCGAAGCGATGAGCGAAGAAATGCGTCGCGACGACAAAGTATATTCAATGGGTGAGGAAGTAGCTGAATATAACGGTGCTTACAAAGCTTCAAAAGGAATGCTGGATGAATTTGGACCAAAACGTGTAATTGATACTCCAATTGCTGAGTTAGGATTTGCTGGTATTGCTGTAGGTTCAACCATGAATGGTTTACGACCAATTGTTGAATTTATGACTTTCAACTTCTCGTTAGTAGGAATTGATCAAATTATAAACAACGCTGCTAAAATGCGTCAAATGTCAGGCGGACAATTTACTATGCCAATTGTTTTTAGAGGACCATCAGGATCTGCAGGACAATTAGCAGCAACGCACTCTCAATCTTTTGAAAGCTGGTTCGCTAACACACCAGGTTTAAAAGTTGTAATTCCATCAAACCCATATGATGCAAAAGGATTATTAAAATCAGCAATCCGTGATAACGACCCAGTTATCTTTATGGAATCAGAGCAAATGTACGGGGATAAAGGTGAAGTGCCAGAAGGTGAATATTTAATTCCACTTGGTGTTGCAGATATCAAACGTGAAGGTAAAGATGTTACTATTGTATCTTTCGGTAAAATTATTAAAGAAGCATATAAAGCTGCAGATGAATTATCTAAAGAAGGAATTTCTTGTGAAATTATCGACTTACGTACCATCCGTCCAATGGATCAAGAAGCTATTTTAAACTCGGTTAAAAAAACTAATCGTTTAGTTATTTTAGAAGAAGCTTGGCCATTTGCATCTGTGTCGTCAGAAATTACTTATTTAGTGCAAGAAAAAGCATTTGACTTTTTAGATGCACCAATTCAACGTATTACAACGGCTGACACACCAGCACCATTTTCACCAGAATTGTTGAAAGAATGGTTGCCAAATGCAGATGATGTGATTAAAGCTGTTAAAAAAGTGATGTACAAATAATTATTTCAATCGAAATATTAAATATCTTTGAACTTCGTTAGTATAAATACTAGCGAAGTTTTTTTTATGAAGTATTTTTTTAGTTTTTTTTTCTTAGTTCAATCTATTTGTCTTTTAGCACAAACAAAAGTTGGTGGTTATGTTTATGATGAAGATGGTATTGAGGTGCCTTATGCCAGCGTTTACTTTAAAAATTCTACCGTAGGTGTTGTGGCAGATGACAATGGTAAGTTTTATTTAGAATCTCCAGATAATTACAGCACATTAGTAATTTCGTTTATTGGTTATAAAACGCTAGAATTGCCTTTAAAACCAGGTAGTAATCTTAACTTAAAGGTTGAACTTGTTGCTGATAACTTTTTAGATGAGGTTAAGGTTTACGTAGGAAAAACATCTAAAAAAGACAATCCTGCTTTAGATATTTTACGCAAAATTTGGGAACGCCGTAAAAAGAACGGATTGTACATGTACGACCAATACCAATACGATAAATACGAAAAAATTGAATTCGATTTAAATACCATTGATAGCGCTTTTATGCAAAAAAAACTATTTAAAGGTATGGAATTCGTTTTTGATCGTATGGATACGTCCAGCGTTACAGGTAAAACTTTTTTACCTATTTTTTTAAACGAATCGCTAAGTGAAGTTTACGGAGATAATCTGTTAAATAAGAAAAAAGAAATTATTCGTGCCAACAAAAACTCCGGCTTGGGCGAAGGCGATATGGTAAACGGATTTTTAAAAGATTTGTATGCCGATTACGATATTTACAAAAACTACCTAAAATTTTTTGACAAAGATTTTATTTCTCCATTATCACGCACCGGTATTAACGTGTACAACTACGTGTTAGCAGATACTGCTTTTATAGATAACAAATGGTGTTATAACATTGTTTTTTACCCGCCGTAAAGGTGAATTAACTTTTAAAGGTGATTTTTGGGTAAATGATACCACATTTGCTATTAAAAAAATTAATCTTCAGGCATCTAAATCAGCCAATATTAACTGGGTAAAAGATATTTACATTGAGCAAGAATTTGATGTTATAAGCGATTCAGTTTTTTTACTTAAAAAAGATTACATGATGACCGATTTTTCTTTTTCTAAAAAAGAAGAATCAAAAGGATTGTATGGGAAACGCTCAACCTTATATAAAAACTACGTTTTTGATAAGAAAAAAGAACCTAACTTTTATAAGTACGAAGTAAGCGAAACCGATATGGCCGTTTACAACCGTACAGATGAATTTTGGGAAGCCAATCGTTTTGAAAAACTAAACAAAAACGAAACCGATATTTATACCTTGCTTGATACGTTAGCTACGGTACCTAAGTTCCGAATGTACATGGATGTGGCAACGGTATTAGCCAGCGGTTATTACGAAATTCCAAAATATAAGTTTGATTTCGGACCAATATTCTCAACCATTGGTTACAATGAAATTGAAGGATTGCGTTTGCGTGCTGGTGGTCGTACCTATTTTGGTCCTAATGATAAATGGCGTTTGCAAGGATATATGGCTTATGGATTTAAAGATGATAAGGTAAAATATGGCGTTTCGGGTAAAGTTTTATTAGAACCTAAAAACCGTGTAATTGTGCACCTTGGTAACCGACGTGATGTTGAGCAAATGGGAGCAAGTTTAACAGCAACGCAAGATGTTTTAGGCCGTAGTTTAGCATCTTCAACCTTATTTTCATCTGGAGTAAACCACAACCTTACCGATATAAATTTAACCACCGCTGGTATCGAAGCAGAATTGGTTAAAAACTTAACGTTTAAACTCAATCTATCGTACCGCACTCAAAAAGCTGCCGATCCTAATTTGTTTAGTTTAGCTTATTATGATGAAAACGGAGCAATTAAAAATTCGGTTAAAGAATACGAAACCCAATATGTAATAGATTATACGCCAGGCCGCCGTATGGTAAATCATGGCGTAGAACGTATTGAGGTTGATTCTAATTATCCGCGCGTTTTAGTAAGTTTAACGCAAGGGTTAAAGGGGGTTTTTGATTCTGATTTTAATTACGATAAATTGCAGTTTTACTACCGTCAACCTATTTTAATTGGCGGATTTGGCCGATTTACTTCTACCATAGAAGCAGGTAAATTTTTTGGTACCGTTCCTTTAGCGCTTATTGGAGTAATTCCGGGTAACCAATCGTGGTTTGCTATGGAAAATACATTTCAGAACATGAATTACTACGAATTTGTGGCCGATGAATATGTTTCTGCGCATTTAGAACATAATTTTGGCGGACGTTTATTTTCACGTATTCCGTGGGTTCGTGATTTAAATTTACGAGAAATTATTAGTGTGCGTGGGGTTTATGGTGATGTAAGTGATAAAAACAGAGCCATTAACGCATCTGGATTGGTTTACCAATCACCAACCGATGTTTATTGGGAATACGGTGCTGCTATTGGTAATATTTTTAAATGTTTTAGATTAGATTTTTCTTGGCGTGGTTCGTATAATCATCTGCCAGATGTAAATAAATTTACAATTAAAGGATCTTTTGGATTTTACTTTTAAAGAATTTCATACCTTTGCAGTCGCTTAATTTGAATTATTAAATAAAAAAGTATAATGAGTGCAAGTGTAAAAACTTTCGATGCTTTCATCGAAATTCCAAGAGGAAGCAGAAATAAATACGAATACGATTTTGATAAAAAAAGAATTCGTTTTGACCGTATGTTATATTCTGCTATGTTTTACCCAGCTGATTATGGTTTTATTCCTGAAACTTTAGCTTTAGACGGTGATCCGTTAGATGTTTTAGTTTTATTTACAGAGCCATCAACTCCTGGTTGTTTGGTAGAGGTAAAACCAATTGCTGTTTTTAAAATGGCTGACGATAAAGGTCCTGATGAGAAAATTATCTGTGTACCGGTTGCAGATCCAATTATGAATAAGTTAAACAACATTTCGGATATCAACGAACATTTAATTAAAGAGATTGAACATTTCTTTAAAGTTTACAAAGATTTAGAAAATAAATCGGTTGATGTTCAAGGTTGGGCGGATGTAGATGTTGCTTTAGAAATGATTGACGAATGTTCGGCTCGTTTCCAAGCGTTAACAAATGCAGAAAAAGCTAAATATTCTATCGAATTATAATAAAAAAGCTATCCATTTAGGATAGCTTTTTTATTTCTATTTGGTTTCAAATAAACCATTTAATTCAGCATCTACGCGTGTAATAATGCTTCCTAAATCTTCTGGATTATCTACAAAATCTAACGCATCAACATCAACTATTAAAAGTTTGCCTTTATCATAGCTGCTAATCCAATCTTCATACCTGTCGTTTAATTTACTTAAATAATCAATAGAAATTGAATTTTCGTAATCACGACCGCGTTTCTGAATGTTTTTTACCAAATTCGGGGTAGAACTGCGTAAGTAAATTAATAAATCTGGAGCAGAAACCAAACGTTGCATCAACTCAAACAAAGAAACGTAGTTTTTAAAATCACGTTCGCTCATTAATCCCATAGCGTGTAAATTGGGTGCAAATATTTTGGCATCTTCATAAATTGTTCGGTCCTGAATAATGTTTTTTCCGCTTTCTCTAATCTCAAGCACTTGTCTAAACCTGCTGTTTAAAAAATAAATTTGTAGGTTAAATGACCAACGATCCATGGCATGGTAAAAATCATCTAAATAAGGATTATCTACTACATCTTCAAAATGCGGTTCCCAATTAAAATGATGGGCTAAAGCTTGGGTTAAGGTTGTTTTTCCTGCGCCAATATTTCCTGCTACAGCTATGTGCATAGTTTTACTTTTACTAAAATTAAAAAAACAAAGTTACTTAAAACTTCTGGCTTTTTTGTGCTTGTAATTTTAAAATAAGTTTAGTAACAAAGATTAGGTAAATGTGCTTTTGTGTAAGTTTTATTGTACATCTAATAAAATGTATTATTTTGCGTTAACTTGTTAAAGCATGATTATGAAAGGATTACTAACCCGTTTTTTTTTATTTTTTATTAGTTTTTGTTGGGCGCAAAGTAATTATCCCGTTCCAAAAGCTGCTGCAGGGCAATTGTTTTACATTCAGCATAGCGCAAGCACAAATACCTACGTTTACGAAGTTCGGTTACGTGATGGAAAAATTGACGCGAATAATCCAATCGAAGTTTATCGTATTTTGTTTGAAGAACGTGGACAAAAAGCTAATTTAACTTTAACCCAACGTAAGCTGGCTTATGGTTATACGGCCCAAAAAATAACTGATAATAACTATAAGTTTAGCTTGGCAGCAGAAAAAAAACACTTTATGACTTTGGTTTATTTAAACGGAAAATATGTGGTTGAAACAACCGTAAATAATAAAAAAATTATTTTACATAAAATGTTTATCAAAATAAAAGATAATACAAATCCATTAAAGTTTGAAGTAGATTATATTTTGTTTTACGGTAAAGATTTAAAAACAAATAAAGAACTTGTAGAAAAACTCATGATTACTAATTAATTAGATTGTTTTACAACAAATACAAGGTTCATAAACGAATTAAGACCAAAATCTAAACTTAAAACATCTAAATTTAAAATACCTTGTGGTGTAATGGTGTTAACTTTTATTGTTTTTATATCATAATGTATTATTACATAATCTAATTCTTCTCTTAAATATTCTTTTTTTACTCTTATTGTTTCTGGATTTGATGATATGAATTGAGGATTAGAACCTTTAATAAATTGTTTTTTATATACATCTTCGTATAAATCTATTTCTACTCCTTGTTTTTTCTCATCCAATTTTGTTACAAAATAGGATGCGTAAAAAAATAACTCTTCTTGTTTAATAAAGGTTTTCCATGCTTTTCCATTAAAATAATAATATCCAGGCGTAATAATTACTCGAGTACTTTTAGTTTGCGGTGCATCAATGGCATTTATATATATTAATGTTCCTTTATGATTTAAATTATATAAATTTTCTTTTTTATTAAGTTCACTTAATTTCAAAATTGGCGCAATTACTCCATCAGAAATGTCATTTAATTTTAGGCTATTTGTATGTAAACTTACCTTTGGATTCGGATTGTTAATTCCTACTTGGCTGTACGTTATAGATGTACATAGTGCTATTAAACTAATGATTATACGCATATTATTAACTTTTAAATTCACCTCTTATAAAAGGATTAACTTTAACTGAGCAAGAATTAATTATAAGTGTTTTGTCAAAACTGGTAAATACTGTATTATCTGCTTTGTAGGCATCCATTTTTATATTGTACATTCCTGGATTAGAATAGGTGTGTTTTTTAGAATGAATTCCTGGTGTTAATGGAACTAAATCTGTTTGCGTAATGCCATCGCCATAATCTACAGTAATTTTATCTACTTGTTCATAGCCTTCTCCATCAACAATGTAAAAATCTATTGGTATTTGTTTGTTAGCACATAAGCTGTTCGGGTCTTGATTAATTTCTACACCAGTTGTAAACCATGGTACAGCAAAATTAGGTAATCCATATCTTGTAGCTCCTGCTGTAGGCAGTTCATACAATCGCATATTTACTGGATCTTTTGGATTATCAATTACTAATACGGAGTTTTTCCACATGTTAGCAATGTACATTCTCCCATCCGGACTTGTTTGTAAAGCTCCGTAATATAAGTTTGGAGATGTTGTTATGACAGCAGCTGGAGTTGATATTACTTTTAGAGGGGCTACTTCTAATAATTCTTGTTCTGAATTTGTATTTAATAATTCTTCAAAATCATATACAATTAAATGACTTGTCCATTTTCCAAGCGGACCTGGTGGTGATAAAGTAATATATAAATATTTATTATCGTTAGTGAATTCAACACCATATCCGTTAGATGTTTCATCTATCTGAACGTTTCTTTTTATACGAACATTTGATATTGTACCCGTTTCGTTATCAAAATCTCCAATACATAAAAAAACTTCTCCGTTCGGGTTTGGAAAGTCACCGAAATTTATCCAGGCAAAATGTTTGGTATCGTTTGTAAATCTAATATATCCTCCTGGATTATTTGGAAAAGTTATTACGTCATCTAATTCAAAACTACTATGCACTGTGTTTTGAAATTCTGATGCATTGGTACTGTTAATAGCCCAAACTTCTAAAGCAGTTTTACCCGGGTAAGCTGCGCTTGTTCTACTTGGAGCAAGTACCCAAATATCTTTTCTGTTAGCGTGGCGACCTGCTGTAACAGTTTCGCCTAAAATTCCTTTAGCACCTGTAAAAGGTAAATGTCTTAGCGGAGTGGCAGTACTTGGATAATTAGGAATACCTCCTAATCCTCCATTCAAATTCATATCAATTATGGTATAGAATAAGCCTTGATAAACACCATTTCCAAATCCAGCGGAAATAGCAATGTATTTGTTTACTTCACCAGGATATAAAACAATACTACCTGATTGAGTTGAAGTTGAATTTCCTCCTAATCCGCCTGAAATTGCGTCATTGTTTTTGTTATATATATTTGCACCGTCAGAATATAAAAGCAAATTACCGTTTAAATCAGATATGGTAAATGTACCTTCAACTGTATTTAACATAGGGTTACTTAAACTTGTAGGTAAATCTGTTAAAATAGCATCTGGTGTGCCAAATAAGCCTTTGACTTTTATGTGTTGCTTTTCCTTCCAAGTCAAACCATTATATACACCAAAAATCCAATTGTAATTTTGTTTTTGTGCATTGCCAATTGTAAAAATAAATACGAAAATGCTTACGATTGTTTTTTTCATATTCTACTTATTTAATTACAAGTAAAATGTTGATAAAAGAACTAGTACTTGGGTTTGTGTTTAGTACATTGTAGTTTAAGACACCAGTTGCTGATATGCTATTAACCGTTATGATGTCAGGGTCATAGTAAGTAACAATGTAATCTAACTCATTAGCTTCATAAACAATAGGAAGCTGAGTTAAACTTTGATTACTACTTACAAAAGTTTGATTATTTGCTTTTGTATATTGTTTTAGATATACGTTGGTGTATAAATCAAAAGTTACGTTGTTTGCAATGTGTTCTACAGGTAAATTAAATGAAGGTAAATAAATACTTTCGTCATTTCCAGCAAGTATTTGCCAAAATTGTCCATCAAAATAATAATATCCAGTAGTGGAAATTTTTGAAGTTTTAGGAGTTGTGGATTCAGCCCCAATTTCACTTATATAGATTATTGCCCCAGCTTCAGTTGAATTATATAATGGATCTTTACTTATAATTTCGCTTCTGGTTAATGTAGGTAAAATTAATCCATCAGCTAAATTTAAGTTTGCTGGATCAGATTTTATATGTAACGTAGATTTTGGGGCAGTTGTATTTATACCAACTTGTCCATAACAGAAATTACAAGCTATTATGGGGACTAATAACATGATATTTTTCATAAACAATTTAATTATTTGTATATATAACGCATAAAGTCAATGAAATTGTTTTAAAATTAACGAATAATTGGATTTATTTTTGTTTGTTTATATTTTTTGTCGTTAGATTGTTTTTTTTTAATTACAAAAAAAACACCGCTTTTAAAGCGGTGTTTTTGTTTATATTTTTAGTTTAATTTACTATGCTTTTTTCCGTACATAAAATATATAATAATACCTAAAGCAAGCCAAATAGCTAATCTTAACCAGCTTTGAATATCAAGCGAACTCATTAAAAATACGCAAACCAAAGCTCCTAGAATTGGAATAAGTGGTACAAACGGAACCTTAAATTTTCGAGTTGCATCCGGTAATCTTTTTCTCATAATAATAATACCAATGCAAACTAATGTAAAAGCAAATAGGGTACCAATGCTTACCATATGCCCCAATTCTTTAATTGGTACAAATCCTGCAAAAAGGCTTACAAAAATTAAGAAAAAGATATTAGTTTTCCACGGTGTTTTAAATTTTGGATGAATATCCGAAAAAAACTTTGGCAACAATCCATCATTACTCATGCTATAAAATACACGGCTTTGTCCTAATAACATTACTAAAATAACCGACGTATAACCTGCTAAAATGGCAATGTTTAACATGGTTTGTATCCATGAATATCCGGTAACTCTAAAAGCTGTTATTGCAGGTGATGCATCGTCTTTAAATGTTGTAAAAGGTACTAAACCTGTCATAACATACGAGAACAATACGTATAATAAGGTACAAACTACTAAAGAACCTAAAATACCAATTGGCATGCCTTTTTGTGGGTTTTTAGCTTCTTGTGCTGCTGTAGAAACAGCATCAAAACCAACAAAAGCAAAGAAAAGCAAGGCAGCGCCAGCGGCAATTCCAGACCAACCAAATTCGCCACGTACTCCGGTGTTTGCTGGAATAAAAGGTTCATGATTTGCCGGTGTCATAAACTTCCATCCTAAAACAATAAATAAAATTACTACGGCAACTTTAATCACTACCAAAATGTTGTTTACAATAGCAGATTCTTTTGTACCTCGAAGTAAAAATAACGAAAGCAAACAAACGATTAAAATTGCAGGCAAGTTCACATAACCACCATCGCTAGGAGAATTAATAAATTCAAAAGGTAAATGAATATTAAACGAATTAAGTAATTCATTTAAATAAGCCGACCAACTTACGCTTACAGTTGCTGCTGCCAATGCATATTCTAAAACTAAATCCCAACCTATAATCCAGGCAATAAATTCTCCCATGGTTGCGTAAGAATAGGTATAAGCACTTCCAGCAACCGGAATCATAGATGCAAATTCTGCATAACATAAACCAGCAAATGCACAAGCCAATGCAGCTAAAACAAAAGATAAGGTTACAGCAGGGCCAGCATGTTCGGCAGCTGCAATTCCTGTTAAAGAAAAAAGGCCAGCTCCGATAATGGCTCCAACACCAAGTGCTACCAAGGCACCGGCAGATAAGGTACGCTTCAGGCTATTTTCTGTTTCTATGGATTCTTGAATTAAAGAATCTAATTTTTTTACTCTCCAAATTGACATAATCTAAACTAACGGTTAATAGAAAACAAATGAAAGTAATTTTTCAAAAAAAACAAATTAAAAGTAATAGTTTGCTAAAAAAAAATAATTTTTGATGCGATATTCGGATGTGTTATAATTAAAAAAAATCAGATTAGTAAATTACTAATCTGATTTTAATATATTTAACAACAATAAAAAGGGATTATTTTAAATCAAATGCTTTTTTAATAGCATCTACATAATCTAATTTTTCCCATGTAAACAATTCAACTTCAATAGTTTTTGTATCTCCGTAAGGGTTTTTAAACGTTTTAATAACTAATTCTGGAGTTCTACCCATATGACCATAAGCAGCCGTTTCAGAATAAATTGGGTTACGTAATTTTAAACGTTGTTCAATTGCGTAAGGACGCATATCAAAAATACCTTCAACAACTTTAGCAACTTCACCGTCGGTTAAGTTTACTTTAGCTGTTCCGTAGGTATCAATAAAAATACCCATTGGTTTTGCTACACCGATTGCGTATGAAACTTGAACTAAAACTTCGTCAGCAACACCAGCTGCAACTAAGTTTTTAGCAATGTGACGTGTTGCATATGCTGCAGAACGGTCAACTTTAGATGGATCTTTGCCTGAAAAAGCTCCACCGCCGTGAGCACCTTTACCACCATATGTATCAACAATAATTTTACGACCTGTTAATCCGGTGTCACCATGTGGTCCACCAATAACAAATTTACCTGTTGGGTTTATGTGGTATTTAATAGCATCGTTAAATAAATGTGCATATTGAGGATTTTTTGCAATAACGCGAGGAATTAAAATCTCAATAATATCTTTTTTAATTTTAGCCAACATTTTTTCTTCCTGATCAAAATCGTCATGCTGTGTAGAAATTACAATAGCATCAATTCTAACCGGTTTGTTGTTGTCATCATATTCTAAAGTAACTTGCGATTTTGCGTCTGGACGTAAATACGTAATTTCTTTTCCTTCACGTCTAAGTTCAGCTAACTCTTGTAAAAGTTTGTGAGATAAGTTTAGAGCAAGCGGCATGAAATCTTCCGTTTCGTTGGTTGCATAGCCAAACATCATTCCTTGGTCACCAGCACCTTGTGCGTTTGCTTTAGTTTCAAAATCTTTAGCTACAACCGCACGATCAACCCCTTGGTTAATATCTGCAGATTGTTCGTGAATGGCTGACAAAATACCACAAGAATTTGCATCAAACATATACTCGCTTTTGGTATACCCAATTTTACGAATTACCTCGCGTGCAATTTCTTGCACATCTAAATATGTTTTAGATTTTACTTCGCCCGCTAAAACTACCTGACCAGTAGTTACTAAAGTTTCACAAGCAACCTTAGATTGTGGATCAAAAGCTAAAAAATTGTCTATTAACGCGTCCGATATTTGGTCTGCTATTTTGTCTGGATGTCCTTCACTAACAGATTCCGACGTAAATAAATATGCCATATGAAATGTAGTTTTAATTGTTAGGGAGGAAAAAATACTGCGCAAACAATGCTTAAAGAAGAATAACCTGCTTTAGCATTTTTTAATGAGGTTGCAATCAGTTCAAATTTTTCCTCTAAATATTTAGAGTACAAAATTACAGAACAAAAAAATAACAGCAAAGCAATTCTATATTTTTATTTTTCAATGCTATAATGCAATAACTTATTCAATATAATTACTATTATTTAGTGTTTTGAATATTTTTATAAAAAAACTGAAGCAGATATAAAAAAGTTTTATATATTTGTGAAATCAACAAATAAAAATAATGAAAAAATTAATGCAAAATTGTAACATGTTTATGTGCTTTTTAAGCGCAGAGGTTGTTATTGCATAATTTTTTTTTAAAATATAGTAATCGCCTCTGCTTTTCGCAGGGGTTTTTTTTTCTTTAGTAAAATTGTTATAGATAATATATGAGATTTTTAAGCTTACAAATGATGGTAATGTGTATGATGTGTATGAAAGTACGCACCGCATTGCTATGGCTTAAAGTCTGAATTTGATATAGTATATTTTTAGTATGTTCAAGTTAAGTCCTTTTGGTAGCAATGCCAAAAGGACTTTTTTTATTCCAATATTTAATCTTTTTTTAAAATTTTAGTTATGAGTCAATTTCATTTTTCTACACAAGCATTACACGAAGGACATAATGTTGCAAATACGCAAGGAACACGTGCTGTGCCTATTTATCAAACGACATCGTATGTTTTTGATGATGCTCAAGATGCTGCATCTAAATTTAACCTTTCTAAAAGCGGGTATATTTATACACGATTAAATAATCCTACTACCGACGTTTTAGAACAGCGTTTAGCTGCTTTAGAAGGTGGTATTGCTGCGGTTGCTACGGCTTCAGGGGCTGCTGCAATATCAACTACATTATTAACTTTATTAAAATCCGGCGATCATATTGTTGCATCTAACAGCCTTTATGGCGGAACCTACAACTTGTTAAATGTTACCTTACCGCGTTTAGGTATTACTACTACGTTTGTTGATCCTGATCAGGTTTCAAACTTTCAAGATGCTATTCAAACTAATACCAAAGCAATTTTTGGCGAATCTTTAGGAAACCCAAAATTAGATGTTTTAGATATTGAAGCTATTGCTAAAGTTGCACAAGCCAATAAAATTCCGTTAATTATAGATAATACGGTTGCGACGCCTTATTTGTTACAACCTATAAAACACGGAGCAAATTTGGTTATTCATTCGTTAACCAAATATTTAACAGGAAACGGAACTTCGTTAGGCGGTGTGATTATTGATGCAGGAACTTTTGATTGGAGCTCAGGAAAGTTTCCTGAATTTACAACACCGTCTGCCGGATATCATGGTTTAGTTTATCACGAAGCTTTGGGTAATGCAGCTTTTATTGCAAAGGTTAGAATTGAAGGCTTACCCGATTTAGGCGCTGCACTATCTCCTTTCAATGCGTTTCAAACTATTCAAGGCATCGAAACTTTAGCGGTTCGTGTTAAACAACATGCGCAAAATGCGTTAGAACTGGCAACTTGGTTGCAAAACCAATCGCAGGTTGCTTGGGTTAATTATCCGGGGCTTTCATCTTCACCCTATCATAATTTAGCTCAAAAATATTTACCAAAAGGCAGTAGCGGTATTGTAACATTTGGTTTAAAAGGTGGATTTGAGGCTGCCAAGCAAGTAGCAAATAAAACGCAACTATTTTCTTTATTAGCGAACATTGGAGATACCAAATCATTAATTATTCATCCAGCATCTACTACGCATCAGCAGTTATCCGAGCAAGAACAAAAAGCTGCGGGCGTAACTCCTGATTTAATTCGCCTTTCTGTAGGATTAGAAGATGTAGCCGATTTAAAAGCTGATTTACAAAACGTTTTTAATCAATTATAAAATGGCACTATCCCAACTCACAATTGTTTCGCCAACAAATGCAATACAAAAAATCGCATTAAGTTATGAGGTTTTTGGTCCAGCTTTAGGTACAGCACCCGTTGTTGTGGTAAATCACGCGTTAACCGGAAATAGCAATGTTGCTGGTCTGAACGGTTGGTGGACAGATTTAATTGGAGAATGCAAAACAATTAATACCCAAAAATTTACAGTGCTTGCCTTTAATATTCCTGGCAACGGATATGATAATGAACCTAAAAACCTGGTAGTTAATCTAAAAAATTTCACAACGCAAACAATTGCACGTTATTATTGGACAGCATTAACAGCTTTAGAAGTGAAACAAGTTTATGCAGTAATTGGTGGCAGTTTAGGTGGAGCAATAGCATGGGAAATGGCGTTTTTAGAACCCAATCGGATTCAGCATTTAATTCCTATTGCAACCAATTACAAGGCATCCGATTGGTTAATTGGCAACGTATTTATTCAAGAGTCTATATTAAATAATTCCAAGCAACCAATTCAAGATGCGCGTAAACATGCTATGTTTTTATATCGTTGCCCAGCTGGAATAAACGCCAAGTTTAAAGGTGATTTTTTAGCGGATAAAAACGAATATAAAGTAGAAAATTGGTTACGTTTTCATGGCGAAAGTTTGCAAAACCGATTCAAGCTTGCTGCATATAAAGCCATGAATCATTTGCTTAAAACCATTGGTGCATCCAAACAAGAATCAGATTTAAAAAGCTGGGCTCAAACCTTTACCGGAAAAATTCAACTTATTGCTGTTGATTCCGATTTAATGTTTACAGAAGCCGAGCAAAACCAAACATTTCAAACCATTCGCTCTTTTTCCAAAAGTGAATTTGCAACCATTCATTCTATTCATGGGCATGATGCATTTTTAATTGAATTTGAGCAAATTACTAAAATTATAAAAAAATATTTTTAACATGGAAACCTTAGTACAAGCCTTACATAAACAGCCAACTGCAGTTAATACAGAAGTTAAAGTAATTAATTTAGCCTTATTTGGGCACGGATTAGTTGGCGGAACTTTAATAAGTCAAATTTTAGAATCTCAGCAAAACATTGCCAAACGCAAAGGCATTTACTTAAACATTTTTGCTGTTGCTAATTCTAAACGTTTGTTGTTGAATGAAAATGGAATTTCTAACCAATGGTTGGATCAAATTTCGCAACAACCCGAAGGTTATTCGGTGCAACAAGTTATTGATTTTGCCAAACAGCATCAACTAGAAAATTTAATTGCGGTTGACAATACGGCATCTACAACCTTTATAAATAATTATGAGCTTTTGGTTAACGGTGATTTTCATTTAATTTCATCAAACAAAATTGCCAATACCATTTCGTTTAAATTTTATCAATCGCTTCGCGAAACTTTACATAAAAACAATAAAGAATATTTGTACGAAACCAACGTAGGTGCAGGTTTACCTTTGATTGACACCATTAAGTTGCTGCATTTATCGGGCGAAAATATTACTAAAATTACAGGTGTTTTTTCGGGCACGTTATCGTATTTGTTTAATAACTTTTCGGTGGAAAATCAACCTTTTAGTGCCATTTTACAACAAGCCATTGCTAACGGTTATACCGAACCCGATCCGCGCGAAGATTTATCAGGAAACGATGTTGCACGTAAATTGCTGGTTTTGGCTCGTGAATTGGAGTTAGAAAATGAGTTTGACGAAATTAAAATTCAAAACTTAATTCCTGAGCCGTTACAAGCTTTATCGGTAACCGAATTTTTAAATCAAACAGATAAGTTAGATCCGTATTATCAAGATCTAAAAAATAAATTAGAACCCAACCACGTTTTGCGATATGTAGGCGAACTTTCGGGCGATTTACAACAAGCAAAAGGTATTTTAGAAACTAAACTAATTGCTGTTTCTGCATTTACCGCTTTAGGACAATTAAAAGGATCTGATTCAATTTTCGAAATTTATACCGAATCGTACGGAGATAATCCGATTATTATTCAAGGAGCAGGAGCAGGAGCCAAGGTAACTGCCCGAGGCGTTTTTGGTGATATTTTACGTTTAGCATCTAAAAATTAATTTATGGAAAAAGATACCTTAGCCATTAAAACCCAAATAGAACGTTCGCAATTTCTAGAACACAGTGCGCCGTTGTATTTAACGTCAAGTTTTGTTTTTGAAGATTCTGAAGATATGCGTGCATCATTCGCAGAAGAAAAAGATCGAAATATATATTCGCGCTTTAGTAATCCTAATGTTTCTGAATTTATAGAAAAAATTGCGTTGCTTGAAGAAGCTGAAGATGGTGTTGCGTTTGCTACCGGCATGGCTGCTGTTTACAATACTTTAGTACCGTTTTTAAATGCGGGCGATCATGTGGTTTCTGCTAGCAGTATTTTTGGTTCTACCCATACGTTGTTTACTAAATATTTACCGAAGTGGAATATTTCTACCACGTATTTTGATATCAACAAACCAGAAACTATTACAGCTGCTATTCAACAAAACACAAAAATCTTGTTTGTTGAAACGCCAACAAATCCTGGAGTTGATGTGATTGATTTACAATTGTTAGGGCAAATTGCTAATAAGCATAATTTGTTATTGGTGGTAGATAATACGTTTGCTACACCATTTGTTCAAAATCCTATTTCATTAGGTGCACATTTAGTTATTCATTCTGCAACCAAATTAATAGACGGACAAGGTAGGGTGCTTGGCGGCGTAACTGTTGGTTTTAAAGATTTGATTCGTGAAATTTATTTATTTTCACGCAATACCGGACCTGCTTTGGCGCCATTTAACGCTTGGTTGTTATCTAAAAGTTTAGAAACGCTAAGTTTACGTGTCGAAAAACAAAGTCAAAATGCATTACAATTGGCAACGTATTTAGAGCAACATCCAAAAGTTAAATCGGTAAAATATCCGTTTTTACCTTCGCATCCGCAGTATGCCATTGCAAAAAAACAAATGCAAACCGGCGGAACCATTGTTGCGTTCGAGTTGCACGACGGTAAAGATGCTGGAAAAGCGTTTATAGATGCAAATTCCTTTTTCTCTGTTTCGGCAAATTTAGGAGATACGCGTACTATTATTACTCATCCGGCATCATCTACGCATAGTAAATTAAGTAAAGAAGAATTAAAACAAGCGCATTTAACCGAAGGATTAATCCGTATTTCTGTCGGTTTAGAAAGTTATAAAGATATAGTAACCCACTTTAATTTAAATTTAAAGTAACTCAAAATTTAACAAGCCACAAACCTTGTAAACTTGCAGATTTAAATAATAAAACGTAATTTTACAAGGTTCTTAAACATTTTGATGTTATCACGAAAGGCAGAGGGATTAGACCCAATGAAGCCTTAGCAACCCTCTAACTTTAGAGAAGGTGCTACATTCTACCTATTATAATAAGGAAAGATAACCCACATTTTTTAGCATTCCGCTGCAATTTTCACTGATAACATTTTATTTTTTTAAGAAGCTTATACGTTAGCGAATTGTATTCACTAAGTTCCCGCTTTGCGCTAAATCTTTATTTGTTTAAACCAACAAATAAAGGATATCGTTGCAATCGGGGCTAAAAGCCAACGTATTACATTAACTTAATACGATATAAAATGTCTGATTCTCACTGTATTTTGCATAAAGCGCCAATTCAGGAAATTATTAAACACAAAACTTTAGTGCTAGACGGCGCTATGGGAACCATGTTACAACAATATAAATTTTCTGAGCAAGATTTTCGAGGCGATTTGTTTAAAAATTTCCCATATCCATTAAAAGGAAATAACGATTTGTTGTCGATCACCCAACCGCAAGCGGTGCAAGAAGTGCATCGTAAATATTTAGAAGCTGGGGCTGATATTATTGAAACCAATACGTTTTCTAGTACTACCATTGGAGTGGCAGATTATCATTTGCAAGATTATGTGTATCAGTTAAATTACGAATCCGCAAAAATTGCCAAGCAAGTTGCCGACCAATTCACACAAGTAAACCCGCAAAAACCGCGCTATGTTGCTGGTGCTATTGGGCCAACCAATCGTACGGCATCTATGTCGCCCGATGTGAACAATCCGGGCTATCGTGCTGTTACGTTTAACGAACTGCGTTTGGCATACAAACAACAAGTAGAAGCTTTGCTTGATGGTGGGGTAGATGTTTTGCTGGTCGAAACTATTTTTGATACCTTAAACGCAAAAGCTGCACTTTTTGCAATCGATCAAGTTCGTGAAGAACGTAATATTGACGTGCCAATAATGGTTTCAGGAACCATTACGGATGCATCGGGTAGAACCTTATCCGGACAAACGGTTGATGCTTTTTTAATTTCAATTTCTCATATTCCGCTTTTAAGTATTGGTTTTAACTGTGCTTTAGGAGCAGATCAACTTAAACCTTATTTAAAACAACTTGCAAAACATACCTCGGTAAGTATTTCTGCACATCCCAATGCAGGTTTGCCTAATGCGTTTGGCGAATACGATCAAACGCCGCAAGAAATGCAAGTGCTTATTCAAGAATATTTAGATGATAATTTAGTTCAAATTATTGGTGGTTGTTGCGGTACAAGCCCAGAACATATTAAAAAAATTGCTGAGGCAGTTGCAGCTACCGAAAATAATCGAGAGCTAAAAAATACTATTCAAGCAACGTTTATACCTCCGGTTTTAGCTCTTTCGGGGTTAGAACCTTTGTTTGTAACCAAAGAATCTAATTTTATAAATGTTGGTGAACGTACTAATGTTACCGGATCTAAAAAGTTTTTACGTCTAATTAAAGAAGAAAAGTTTGAAGAAGCCCTTGATGTTGCTCGTACACAAGTAGAAGGTGGTGCACAAATTATTGACATCAACATGGACGAAGGTATGTTAGATGGCGTACAAGCTATGGTAACTTTTTTAAATCTTATTGCATCAGAACCTGATATTGCTCGAGTACCGATTATGATTGATAGCTCAAAATGGGAAATTATAGAAGCTGGTTTGCAAGTAATTCAAGGTAAAGGTATCGTAAACTCAATTAGTTTGAAAGAAGGCGAAGCTTTGTTTGTTGAGCACGCAAAACTTATTAAGCGATACGGCGCTGCTGTGGTAGTAATGGCTTTCGATGAGGTTGGACAAGCAGATAACTTAGAACGCCGCATCGAAATTTGTAAAAGATCTTACGATATTTTAGTAAATCAGGTACATTTCCCTCCACAAGATATTATTTTCGATCCGAATATATTCCCGGTTGCAACCGGAATGGAGGAGCACAACAACAACGCGCTCGATTTTTTTAATGCAACAAAATGGATTCGCGAAAATTTACCCTACGCCAATGTTTCAGGCGGAGTAAGTAATGTTTCGTTTTCTTTTCGCGGCAATAATAAGGTACGCGAAGCTATGCATGCTGCATTTTTATATCATGCCATTCAACACGGTATGAACATGGGCATTGTAAATCCTGAAATGTTAGAAGTTTACAATCAAATTGATGCTGAACTTTTAGAATATGTAGAAGATGTACTTTTAAATAGAAGGGAAGATGCAACCGAACGATTGTTAACTTTTGCAGATTCACTCATTCAAACCGATAAAGTTACCGAAACTAAAGTTTTAGAATGGCGTAGCTATCCGCTGCAAGAAAGAATTACATATGCCTTAGTTAAAGGCGTTGACGAATTTATTTTAGAAGATATTGAACTAGCGCGACAAATAGCGCCACAACCCATTCAAGTAATTGAGCAGAATTTAATGATCGGAATGAATGAAGTAGGTGATTTGTTTGGCTCGGGTAAAATGTTTCTACCTCAGGTAGTAAAATCGGCTCGCGTAATGAAAAAAGCTGTAGCTTATTTATTGCCGTTTATAGAAGAATCTAAAAAAAATAATCCAACACAAATTATCGAAAATCAGGTGCCAAAAATACTTATGGCAACCGTTCGTGGTGATGTTCACGATATTGGTAAAAATATTGTTGCCGTTGTTTTGGCTTGTAATAATTTTGAAATTATTGATTTAGGCGTTATGGTGCCGCCCGAAAAAATTATTGAAGAAGCAATTAAAAACGAGGTTGATGTTATTGGTTTAAGCGGATTAATTACGCCGTCGTTAGACGAAATGGTGCATCTTACCAAAGAACTAGAAAAAGTTTCGAGTAAAATACCAGTGCTTATTGGTGGGGCAACAACTTCGCGTGCACATACCGCCGTTAAAATTGCACCAGAATATTCTGGATCGGTGGTGCATGTAGTTGATGCTTCTCGTTCGGTAACCGTTGTAAATAGCTTATTGCAACCCGAAACCAATCAAGAATTTAAAAATGCCATTCATGAAGAATATACCAAACTTAAAAGCGATTATTTAAACCGTGCACGCGATAAAAAATATTTAAGCATTCAAGCAGCACGCGAAAATAAATTTAAAATCGATTGGGCAGCACAGCAAATTGTTAAACCCAATTTTATAGGTAAAAAGCAAATACAAGTTTCGGTTCAACAATTAGTACCTTATATAGATTGGACGCCGTTTTTCAGATCGTGGGAATTGTACGGTAAATATCCAGCCATTTTAACCGATGAGGTAGTGGGTGAACAAGCAACGGAATTGTTTGCTGATGCGCAAGCCATGTTACAAACTTGTATTGCAGAAAATTGGTTTCAGCCACAAGGAATTTTAGGCATTTTTCCTGCAAATACAATTAATGATGATGATATTGAATTGTACGACGAAAATGGGCAAGTACTTAGTACATTACTAACATTACGCCAGCAATCACAAAAAACAGCAGGAGCGCCCAACATTGCTTTGTCCGATTTTGTTGCGCCCAAAACTGCAAATGTTACCGATTATGTGGGTATGTTTTGCGTAACCACAGGAATTAAAGTGGAAGAAAAAGCAAAATATTTTGAAAGCTTGCACGACGATTACAATGCCATTTTAGTAAAAGCTTTAGGTGATAGATTGGCCGAAGCTTTTGCCGAATATTTGCACGAACAAGTTCGCCAAAACATTTGGGGCTATGTAACCAATGAAACATTAAGTAATGAAGATTTAATTCAAGAAAAGTACCAAGGTATTCGTCCGGCACCAGGTTATCCGGCTTGTCCTGATCATTTAGAAAAAAGAACCATTTTTAAAGTGCTCGATGTAACCCGAGCAATTGGTGTTGAGGTTACAGAAAGTTTGGCTATGTGGCCCGCATCATCGGTTTCTGGTTATTATTTTGCAAATGCCCAAAGTAAATATTTTGGTTTAGGTAAAATAAAGCCCGATCAGGTGGCTGATTATGCTCAACGTCGTGATATTAGTTTAGATGAAGCCAACAAATGGTTAAGCCCAATTATTACCGAATAATTTAAAAACGAATGCCAATTTTTTTAGGAAGGAAGCTAAACCTAAAAACAGAAAACTTATCATGAAAATTACCGAACATATAGAACAAGCCAAAGGGAAAACATTATTTTCGTTAGAAATTTTACCTCCTGTTAAGGGCCAAGATATTAATTGCACATTTAAAACCTTAGATCCGTTGGTTGAGTTGAAACCTGCGTTTATAGATGTAACCTATCACCGTCAAGAATATATTTATAAACAAAAAGAAAACGGATTGTTAAAAAAATATTCGGTACGTAAACGTCCGGGTACCGTGGCTATTTGCTCGGCCATTCAAAATCATTATAAAATTGATGCCGTTCCGCATCTTATTTGCGGCGGATTCACAAAAGAAGATACCGAAGATGCCTTAATCGATTTAAATTTTTTAGGCATTGATAATGTTTTGGTTTTACGTGGTGATCCGATTAAAACCGAAAAAACATTTGTACCCGAACCTGGCGGTCATGCCTTTGCTAACGAGCTGGTTCAGCAAGTTGTTGGTTTAAACCATGGTAAATATTTAGATGATGAGTTACAAGAAACCCATGCAACCGATTTTTGCATTGGCGTAGCCGGTTATCCCGAAAAACATTTTGAATCGGCTAACTTAAGTTTAGATATGCATTATTTAAAACAAAAGGTAGATTTAGGAGCAAACTACATTGTAACGCAAATGTTTTATGATAATCAAAAATATTTTGATTTTGTTACTAAATGCCGTGAAAATGGTATTCAGGTTCCTATCATTCCAGGTATTAAACCGTTAACTGCTGTTGGACAATTAAGTTCCATTCCAAAAAATTTTTATATTGATTTGCCAGAAGCTTTGGTGCAAGAACTATTAAAAGCAGATTGTTCGTCAACCATTTCTCAAATCGGATTAGAATGGTCGGTAAACCAATGTAAAGAATTAATCAAGTTTGGAGTGCCTGCATTGCATTTTTACACCATGAGTAACTCCAAACACACCAAATTTATAGCGCAGCAGCTTTTTTAGCAGTTGCCTTTCGCATTTTTTTGTTAAATTTAGTGAAATAAAAAAAGAACCTATGCTATATCACGAAATCCATTCCAAAATGAAAGCGGCTTTTGATGCAACTACGCAAAATGCCGTTTATCCAGAATTGGGTGTTTCAATCCATAAAAAAACATTTAAATCTATTGGTGCTCACGGTATTTTACATGGTTCAGATATGTTAAGTTGCGCCGAACATCAACTCGATTTTCAAAAATTCAATTCAAATGATAAAGTTTCAGATCATCATTCTTTAGATGTTCCTGATTACTTTATTCAAGAAAATTTATCTTACACCATTTCGTTAATAAAACCGGATGATGTTGATGTGGTTGATGATTTGGTGATTTTATTTCATGGTTTAAACGAAAAAAAATGGGATAAATATTTGCCTTGGGCGCACGAATTAGCCACCCGATCAAAGCGTGGCGTTTTGTTGTATCCTATTTCTTTTCATATGGATCGTGCGCCAGAGCAATGGAGCGATCGAAAATTAATGTTTCAAATTGCGCAAATCCGAGCAACCGATTTGTTCGAAAATTCAGATTCATCTTACGTAAACGCAGCTATAAGTTCTAGAATGGAAACCCAGCCGCAACGCATGTTTTGGTCGGGTTTACAATCTTACCACGATATTATAGAAATTGTAAATAGTATAAAAGCAGGCCAATTCAACTTAATTAAACCTGAGGCAACTATTAACTTGTTTGGCTATTCTATCGGTTCTTTTTTATCCATTATTTTAATGATGTCAAACCCAAACAATATTTTTTCAAACTCTAAATTGTTTTGTTTTTGTGGCGGAATGACAATAGATCGTATGTTTCCTATTTCTAAATATATAATGGATGCACGCGCTGCCATTGCCATGCAAAAAGTTTTTGCGCAGTTGCTAACAACTAACTTTAGTTCCGACTCCAGATTAGGGCATTACCAAAATCCAAGTATGCATCCTGAAGAAAGTTGGTTTAAAACCATGTTGCGTTACAATCATTTTCAAGCCGAACGCGAAGAGCGTTTTAAAGATTTAGAAGGCCGAATTAAAGCTTTGGTTTTAGAGCAAGATGAGGTTGCCCCACCGGTAGAATCTTTAAATACATTAAAAGGCGCTCGCCGATCTATTGCTATTGAGGTAGAGGTAAAAGATTTTGATTTTCCGTATACGCATATGGTTCCTTTTCCGTTAACTACTAAAAATGGTGAACAAGTGCACCAAGCGTTTACCCAAACGATGCAAAGTGCGCTGACGTTTTACAACAGTTAATACATGAGGTTTTTTATTTTTACGATTTGCTTTATTCCACTAATTGCCTTTACGCAGGTAAGACAACATACAATAGAAGCCAATTATTTTTACGGTAGTTTTTTACCACACAATAAAAATATTTTGCATTTAATAACCGGTATGCCAGAAGGCGTACAACTTAGTTATAACAAAAAAACTTTTGGTACCCAAGCTTGGCAGACATTGTATAATTACCCTGACTACGGTGTTTCTTTTCAATATCAAAATAATAAAAATGAGATTTTAGGAAATTTGTATGGGCTTTATGCCCATATGAATTTTTATTTTTTGAAACGCAATTTGCAATTTCGGGTAGCACAAGGTATTGCATATAGCACATATCCTTTTAATAAAAATACCAATTATTTAAATGTTGCATACGGCGCCCGAGTTATGCCGTCAACTTATTTTTCTTTAAGCTATTCTAAACCTAATATTTTTAAAAATGTTGGAGCGCAAATTGGTGTTAATTTTGTGCATCATTCTAACGCCAATACCAAGGCGCCAAATACAAGCACCAATACGTTAGCCTTAGCGGTTGGATTAAATTATACATTTACTAATAATCAGCCAGTAAATTATATAGAATATGATAAACCGAGTTTTAGTAAAAAAATAAAATATAATTTATTTTTTAGAACCGGTTTTAACGAAAGTGATGTTCCTAATAGTGGCACCAAGCCTTTTTACGTTGCAAGTTTTTATGCAGCCAAACAAGTTTCGCCTAAATCTGTTTTTCAGCTTGGTGCTGATATGTTTTGGATGCGTTATTTAAAAGAACTTATTGTTTACGAAGCAACTGTTTTTCCGGAGTTGGGTTTAGATCCGAATAAAGATTACAAGCGCGTTGGGGTATTTTTGGGTTACGAAATGTTAATCGCCAAACTTTCGCTCGATATTCAGGCGGGAGCTTATGTTTACAATCCTTCAAAAAAGCAAGGTGATATATACCAACGTATCGGATTGCGTTATCACATTAGTCCCAAGTTTTCTGGCGGAATCAGTTTAAAAACGCATTTAGCACAAGCCGAAGCGTTAGAATTTTCATTAGGATATCAATTATAACATGCGTAAATTTTATATTTTACTTTTTGGCCTTTTTTTTATTACTTGTTCACCCGATAAGTTAGACGACTGTTTGGGTGCAACTGGAGCTATTACCTCGCAAGTTGTTCAATTATCTGATTTTTCAAAATTAAATGTTGGTGAAGGAGTTGAGGTAGAACTTATTGAGCATCCTGTTCATAAAATTGAAATTCAAACCGGTCATCATTCTCAAAAATATGTTTCGTTTCAAGTTACAGATGGTGAGCTTTTCTTAAAAAACAGTTTAACCTGCACTTTAGGTTATGTCAAGCCGGCCGTCATAAAAGTTTATACACCAAATCTTATCCATATATATTCTAATTCTCAGTTTAATATGTATGCCAAACAAACTTTATTTTTCCCAAATTTAACAATCGAACATGGATTAACAATGAAAAATGCTTCAAGTGTTTTTCATATTAATATCAATACAAACAATTTAATTATTCAAACCAATAATTTATCGTCATTTGTTCTTACTGGGCAAGCTAATAATTTATCTGTTTCGTTTTGGGGTGGAGGTTCTAGGTTAGAAGCATATAACTTTCAGGCAAATCATGTTCGTATCATTCAACGTAGTACAAATAATATGTACATAAATGCTTTGCAAAGTATTAAAGGTACCATTTATGGATATGGTAATGTTTACCTCAAACAAGCTCCACTAACTATTGATGTTGTTGAGTTGTATAAAGGCAAATTAATTGTTGACTAATAATTATTTATGGCGTGTCCCTTGTATCCTCGGGCCGGGCTTTCCGCTTTATCTTTTCGGGGCAATTTCAAAAAGTATCGCTTTTTATTACCATAAGCTAGCTTCAAAACACAAATTGTTCCCCCATTTTTTACCCCTCAAAGGATGCCGCTTCAATCCCTCACGCGCGCTGCCAACCAAAAAAGTATTTTTTTTGAGGGCTAACCCTTCACAAAATGAACGTTTTAAAAAATAGTTTTTAAAAAGATGCATTTTTATTTGTTTGCGATAAAAAAAAGGTACTATCTTTGCCATCGCAAACAAGGATATATGCCTTGTTTTTTTATCTCAAGTTCATAAACCTATTGTAATCTTCAAAACGCTTTTAAAATCGGCTAAAACCGGTTAAAAAAGAAAAAAAAAATATTTTTCTAAAAAAGTTTTGTAAGATTAAAAATAAGTTTTACTTTTGCACTCGCAACTGTGAAAAACACGGGATGCGTTAAAAAAGAAGTAACGATTACGTTCATTGATATATTGAATTGACAGCAAAAAAGTAAGAGAGTAATCTCGTATTAAAGAAAAAAAGACCTAGCAATCGTACAATAATAAAAATATACGATGAAGAGTTTGATCCTGGCTCAGGATGAACGCTAGCGGCAGGCCTAACACATGCAAGTCGAGGGGTAGAAGCAGCTTGCTGCTTTGAGACCGGCGCACGGGTGCGTAACGCGTATGCAACCTACCTTATACTAAGGAATAGCCCAGAGAAATTTGGATTAACGCCTTATGGTGTTTTAGATTGGCATCAATATAAGACTAAAGATTACGGTATAAGATGGGCATGCGTCCCATTAGTTAGTTGGTAAGGTAACGGCTTACCAAGACGATGATGGGTAGGGGTCCTGAGAGGGAGATCCCCCACACTGGTACTGAGACACGGACCAGACTCCTACGGGAGGCAGCAGTGAGGAATATTGGTCAATGGAGGCAACTCTGAACCAGCCATGCCGCGTGCAGGAATAAGGTCCTATGGATTGTAAACTGCTTTTGTATAGGAAGAAACCATCCCTTGCGAGGGGTCTTGACGGTACTATACGAATAAGGATCGGCTAACTCCGTGCCAGCAGCCGCGGTAATACGGAGGATTCGAGCGTTATCCGGAATCATTGGGTTTAAAGGGTCCGTAGGCGGCCTAGTAAGTCAGTGGTGAAAGTTTGCAGCTTAACTGTAAAATTGCCATTGAAACTGCTGGGCTTGAATTTTTGTGAAGTAACTAGAATATGTAGTGTAGCGGTGAAATGCATAGATATTACATGGAATACCAATTGCGAAGGCAGGTTACTAACAAAGTATTGACGCTGATGGACGAAAGCGTGGGTAGCGAACAGGATTAGATACCCTGGTAGTCCACGCCGTAAACGATGGATACTAGTTGTTCGGTTTTCGGACTGAGTGACTAAGCGAAAGTGATAAGTATCCCACCTGGGGAGTACGAACGCAAGTTTGAAACTCAAAGGAATTGACGGGGGCCCGCACAAGCGGTGGAGCATGTGGTTTAATTCGATGATACGCGAGGAACCTTACCAGGGCTTAAATGTAGATTGACGTATTTGGAAACAGATATTTCTTCGGACAATTTACAAGGTGCTGCATGGTTGTCGTCAGCTCGTGCCGTGAGGTGTCAGGTTAAGTCCTATAACGAGCGCAACCCCTGTCGTTAGTTGCCATCGAGTGATGTCGGGAACTCTAACGAGACTGCCAGTGTAAACTGCGAGGAAGGTGGGGATGACGTCAAATCATCACGGCCCTTACGTCCTGGGCCACACACGTGCTACAATGGCCGGTACAGTGAGCAGCCACTACGCGAGTAGGAGCGAATCTACAAAACCGGTCACAGTTCGGATCGGAGTCTGCAACTCGACTCCGTGAAGCTGGAATCGCTAGTAATCGGATATCAGCCATGATCCGGTGAATACGTTCCCGGGCCTTGTACACACCGCCCGTCAAGCCATGGAAGCTGGGGGTACCTGAAGTCGGTGACCGCAAGGAGCTGCCTAGGGTAAAACTAGTGACTGGGGCTAAGTCGTAACAAGGTAGCCGTACCGGAAGGTGCGGCTGGAACACCTCCTTTCTAGAGAAGTATTGATAGGTTCAACTTTATATTGAAATTACTCTCGCTGTTAGTTCAAAAATTTATAAGTAAAATACAGAGTCTCGTAGCTCAGCTGGTTAGAGTACTACACTGATAATGTAGGGGTCCCCAGTTCGAGTCTGGGCGGGACTACTATTTTGTTTATAGATAAAAAAAGGAAATTCTAGGGTTGGGTGTTGAGATACTATCAACAAGGATTCAACATTCACATAGAAGAATGGGGGATTAGCTCAGCTGGCTAGAGCGCCTGCCTTGCACGCAGGAGGCCATCGGTTCGACTCCGATATTCTCCACGATTTTAGATAAATATCTAAATAACCGTTCATTGACATATTGCAATAGAAAATACAAACAAAAAGTAGAAAGAAAAAAAATAATTTTTTTACAGTAGAACGCAAGTTCTGTGTAGAAAACTCATACATAAGCAAATTAAGGGCGTATGGGGGATGCCTAGGCTCTCAGAGGCGATGAAGGACGTGATAAGCTGCGAAAAGCTACGGGGATTGGCACACACGAATAGATCCGTAGATATCCGAATGGGGCAACCTGTCTAGTTGAAGACTAGTCACATCGAAAGATGAGCAAACCCGCTGAACTGAAACATCTAAGTAGGCGGAGGAGAAGAAAACAAGAGTGATTCCGTAAGTAGTGGCGAGCGAACGCGGAACAGCCCAAACCAATATTGTTACGGCAATATTGGGGTTGTAGGACCACGATATTTTATGCAAAGCGAATTAGAATAACCTGGAAAGGTTAACCGAAGAGGGTGATAGTCTCGTATAAGTAAGCGATGTAATAGATAGTGGTATCCTGAGTAGGTCGGGGCACGTGAAACCCTGATTGAATTTGCCGGGACCATCCGGTAAGGCTAAATACTCCTGAGAGACCGATAGTGAACCAGTACCGTGAGGGAAAGGTGAAAAGAACCGTGAATAACGGAGTGAAATAGATCCTGAAACCATACGCTTACAAGCGGTCGGAGCCCTTTTATGGGGTGACGGCGTGCCTTTTGCATAATGAGCCTACGAGTTACCGTTGCTGGCAAGGATAAGCACTTTAGGTGTGGATCCGTAGCGAAAGCGAGTCTTAATAGGGCGCTTTAGTCAGTAGTGGTAGACGCGAAACCGTGTGATCTACCCATGGACAGGTTGAAGTTTAGGTAACACTAAATGGAGGACCGAACCCGTTGACGTTGAAAAGTCTTGGGATGATCTGTGGGTAGGGGTGAAAGGCCAATCAAACTCGGAAATAGCTCGTACTCCCCGAAATGCATTTAGGTGCAGCGCTGTTTTAGTTTATTAGAGGTAGAGCTACTGATTGGATGCGGGGGCTTCACCGCCTACCAATTCCTGACAAACTCCGAATGCTAATAAATGTTTTACAGCAGTGAGGGCATGGGTGCTAAGGTCCATGTCCGAGAGGGAAAGAACCCAGACCATCAGCTAAGGTCCCCAAATGTATACTAAGTTGAAAAAACGCGGTTTGTTTGCTTAGACAGCTAGGATGTTGGCTTGGAAGCAGCCATTCATTTAAAGAGTGCGTAACAGCTCACTAGTCGAGCGAACGAGCATGGATAATAATCGGGCATAAGTATACTACCGAAGCTATGGATTTGCGCTAAGCGCAAGTGGTAGGGGAGCATTCTAAACTGGGTTGAAGGTGTACTGTGAGGTATGCTGGACTGTTTAGAAAAGCAAATGTAGGCATAAGTAACGATAAGGAGGGCGAGAAACCCTCCCGCCGTAAGACTAAGGTTTCCTGAGCTATGCTAATCAGCTTAGGGTTAGTCGGGACCTAAGGCACACCCGAAGGGGGACGTCGATGGCCAACGGGTTAATATTCCCGTACTTCTAATAATTGTGATGGGGTGACGGAGTGATGAAAGCACCGCGGACTGACGGAATAGTTCGTTAAAGTACGTAACTATAGGACTTGTAGTAAAATGCGCAGGTCTTGGTGAAATACGATAGTACACAAAATCTTCGGATGGCGTGATAGTGTGCCTAAGGGCTTCCAAGAAAAACCTCTAAACATAGATTATTAGAACCCGTACCGTAAACCGACACAGGTAGTCGAGGAGAGTATCCTCAGGCGCTCGAGAGATTCATGGCTAAGGAATTAGGCAAAATAGACCTGTAACTTCGGGAGAAAGGTCGCCAGCAGCAATGCTGGCCGCAGTGAAAAGGTCCAGGCGACTGTTTATCAAAAACACAAGGCTTTGCAAAATCGTAAGATGACGTATAAGGTCTGACACCTGCCCGGTGCTGGAAGGTTAAGAGGAGATGTTATTCGCAAGAAGAAGCATTGAATTGAAGCCCCAGTAAACGGCGGCCGTAACTATAACGGTCCTAAGGTAGCGAAATTCCTTGTCGGGTAAGTTCCGACCTGCACGAATGGTGTAACGATCTGGACACTGTCTCAGCCATGAGCTCGGGTGAAATTGTAGTAACGGTGAAGATGCCGTTTACCCGCAGTGGGACGAAAAGACCCTGTGCACCTTTACTATAGCTTAGTATTGTTCTTGGATAAGTGATGTGTAGGATAGGTGGGAGACTATGAAGTGGCGTCGCTAGGCGTTGTGGAGTCATTGTTGAAATACCACCCTTTGCTTATCTGAGGTCTAACTCTGCGTTGCAGAGGACATTGCTTGGTGGGTAGTTTGACTGGGGTGGTCGCCTCCAAAAGAGTAACGGAGGCTTCTAAAGGTTCCCTCAGTACGCTTGGTAACCGTGCGTAGAGTGCAATGGCATAAGGGAGCTTGACTGAGAGACATACAGGTCGATCAGGTACGAAAGTAGAGCATAGTGATCCGGTGGTTCCGCATGGAAGGGCCATCGCTCAAAGGATAAAAGGTACGCCGGGGATAACAGGCTGATCTCCCCCAAGAGCTCATATCGACGGGGGGGTTTGGCACCTCGATGTCGGCTCGTCACATCCTGGGGCTGGAGAAGGTCCCAAGGGTTGGGCTGTTCGCCCATTAAAGTGGCACGCGAGCTGGGTTCAGAACGTCGTGAGACAGTTCGGTCTCTATCTACTGTGGGCGTTAGAAATTTGCGTGGATCTGATTCTAGTACGAGAGGACCGAATTGGACTAACCTCTGGTGTATCAGTTGTGCCGCCAGGTGCATCGCTGAGTAGCTACGTTGGGCAGGGATAAGCGCTGAAAGCATATAAGCGCGAAACCCACCACAAGATTAGATTTCTTTAAAGGGTCGTTGTAGATGACAACGTTGATAGGCTATAGATGTAAAGGCAGTAATGTCATAGTCGAGTAGTACTAATAACCCGTAAGCTTATGTATTTGTCTCCTGCTGAAATTAAGTAGGCAGGAGGACTTCTTTCTAATAAAAGTAGAAGAGTTTGTATAGAACAACTATTGTAATAGGGTCAACCATATATTGCTAGATATAGCAAACCGATTTAAGGTGGTTATTGCAACGAGGCTCACCTCTTCCCATCCCGAACAGAGAAGTTAAGCTCGTTAGCGCAGATGGTACTGCATTTATGTGGGAGAGTATGTCGCTGCCTTTTTTTAAAAACCTTAATGTATTTAAAAATAGATTAAGGTTTTTTGTATCGGGCGATTAGCTCAGCTGGTTCAGAGCACCTCGTTTACACCGAGGGGGTCAGGGGTTCGAATCCCTTATCGCCCACCGAGAGAAGAACTCCTCATCAGAAATGATGAGGAGTTTTTGGTTATATTATTTTGTGAAGTAATGTTTTGTTATTGCTAGTCTCTTTGTCAATTTATAAAACATCATGTAAATGGTTTAGCCAATTAATATGTTTTTTTTATTTAATAGTTTCCACTTGTTATTTTTTTTTTCAAAAAAATAAATATCTTTTGTCATTGAATTTCCTATCACTTTTGTAACAATAATGCTTGCAAACTTATTCGATTCTGTTATAAATAAATTGGAAAAATATATTGTAAGCGTATAAATGTCATTCGTACTCTTTTCGACTAGTTTAATAGATTTTGTTTTTGGTTGTTGTATAAAAGTAGAATCTAATTTATATGTGTAAAAATTATAATTTAGATTGTTAGCGTTTATTTTAGATCTAAATATTTCTTTATAATTTGCTTCATATAAAATTGTATCTATAACTTCTACCTGAAATTGTTTATCAGAAAAGTTATTTTGTATTGGTGTTGGAATTTGTGTCCAATCAAACATATCTATCGAATCTAATAAAACCTCCATATTGGTTTTAACTATAATAATGCTTTCGTATGTTCTAGTTTCAGTTTTACAACTAATTAAAGATACCATTACAACAGTATAAAATACTGCTTTATAGTAAATTTGTATTTTCTTTATATTATTCATTTCAAACCGTTGTAAGTTATTTATATTTCTAACAGAAAATTTCATTCCTAATTTTCTTATTCTATTTTATCACCATTTTAATCTTAACCCTTCAGGGTATTCTTCTGTTTTATAACCAATAAAATAATCGTTTTTAATGTATTCAACTTCAACTTCTGAATAATGATTTAGTTTTTCGTTATCAAAATAAATTCTATAAACATAAAAATCATTAGGTGGTACTACGTATATATAACTTTTTATTGTTCCTGCGGCATAACTTTTACGTGTCTCGCTATAGTTTTTAAATATATGACTATTTTTTTCAACTACTTTTACAGCGCGATCGTGTGCTGTTTTGTAAATTTTTGTTCTATATTTTTTTTCATTATCACTAATAAATTCTCTTCGTTGTGGAGGTAAATTAGCATATATCTTGCTTAAATAAGTAACATTAAATTTGTTTTTTAGAATAGTTTCTCCGTTTTTTACTTTGTATTCTATATCTTTTTCTGAAAAAAATAGCGTGTCTTTCGTGTTGTTTTCAATATAAAATTCTAAAGTATAATATTTTTTACTAAAATCTTTTTTATATCTATATCCAATATATTTAGCTTCAACCTGTGCAGTAGCCGCTGTACTAAAAATTATGATGCTTGCCGCTAGTTGTAATATTTTATTTATCATGATTTTTTTTTGAAGCTTATACCTTAATATATAACTATGTTTAATTATAAATATATTCAATATTTTTTGTTTTTTAATTCTAGGATGGTATTTATAATTAAGAAGTTTCCTTTCGGTCAACGAGAAATTTTTGTTTAGTTTTAATCAGTTTTAATTTTGCATAGTTATAAGAGTTTGAACTCTTGCTTAAGAGTTGCCGAAGTCTTGCTTAAGAGTTTACTTAAACCTGCGCAGCTTTTGCGTTAGGGATAGCAGCGATATCCTTTTATGTAACGCAGTGGAATAAAAGATAAAGCGGATAGCCCGACCCGAGCAATCCGCTTTATGCATTTTTGTGTTATTTTGTGTGCGAGGGTAACGCGCTTAAAACATTCCTGATTTGTTAGATTCGTTATTTTCGCGTGCTTTGCGTTGTAAAGCTCTGTTTTTACCGCCACCAAACATTACGTTAAAACCAACGAATAAAGACTGACTTTCCCAATGAAAGTTACCATAACCTGGATAGGGGTTGGTTGTATTTACACGGTAGCGTAGGGTGTTAAAAACATCATTAAAGCGTAAGTTAATGTTTGCTTTTTGGTCCCAAAATGAGTAACGTGCTCCAATATCAGTCTTATACATTGGCTTTGCTTCGGCTTGTAACTCTTTAACAGACGATCTGTAAAAGCCAAACCAAGTTAAACGTAAGTTTTTGGTTATTTTAAAATTGTTGTTTAAACGTGCGTTTAATGGTGTTGTGTTTACAGTGTGTTTTTCTATTACATATTGGTTTATTGTTGGGTTGTAAACGGCTAATTGTCCGTTTTGCTTCATGCTAGATAAATCTAAGCTGGGTTGCATGTCCCACCAATCTGTCACTTTTAGGTTGGCTGATAATTCGAATCCGAATGAATTGTTACCTGAAAAGTTGGTGTAGGTTTGAATCATTTTAAATTCGTCTGGGTTAGCATTTTCGTCGTTTAAAAACACTTGCGAAATTTCGTCGTGAATGTCGCGGTAATACACGTTTGCGTTTATGCTGCTTTTGTTAATTTTTTTGGTGTATGCCAATTCTATCGAGTTGGTAAACTGCGGTAATAACTCTGGGTTACCAATTCCGGTTACGCGTGGGGTAGAAAAGGTTCTGATTGGTTTGGTTTGTGATATAGACGGGCGGTCTACACGACGTGATATGCTTAAGTTTAAGCTGTTGGTTTCGTTTACTTCGTAATTTACGTATGCCGATGGGTAAACGGTAAAATATTTGTTTTTAAACGGTTCGTTTTGTGTGGTAGTTTGGTAATCGGCTTTTACCTCGTAACGCTCTAAACGTGCACCCAATTTGTACGATAATTTATCGAACTTTTGCCCTAAGGTTGCGTATGCCGAAAATATATTAAAGTTATAGCTAAAGTCAGCATTTTCTATACCTGCACGATTGGTTAGATAATGATTGGTTGTGTTGGTAATGCGGGCTTCGGCTCCTAATTCTAAATTAATTTTTTCTGTTAATGGATTCACATAATCTAAATTGATTATAGTAGATTCATCTTTAGCTTTTGTATGATCTTGTTGGTTGGTGTCAATGCCGTTTAATACAAAAAAGCTGTTTTGATTGCCTTTTGCATGGTTGTAAGTTGCTTCAAAATCTAAAGTTTCGCCTTCTTTTTTAAATAACTTTTTATAGGCTACGTTGTAAATGCTGTTTCTGTTTTTGTTTTTAAACGAATCGTCTGAGTAAAAAGATAAGGTTGGATCTGCCAACAAAACATCAGAATTCACGCTGAAACGTTGGTTACCGTACGATTGATTGGTGTAAACCGAAACTGTGTTTTTATCGTTAATGTGATAATCTACCCCAACTTTAAAAAATTCATTTCTGTTTTTACTTCTTACATCAATTAGCTGTGTAGATTCGTCTTGATCAATATATAAATACCCACCGTTTAAGTATTCGCCCGAATTGTTACCTAAGGTTGCAAAAAAGTTTACTTTACCTGTGCGGTAATTGGCATTAAATGAGTTGTTAAATTTTGCTCTTTTAGCAAAGGTAATGCCTGATGAAAACGAACCGTTAAACCCGTCCATCGAGTTTTTGTGCAGAATGATATTAATAATTCCAGACATACCCTCTGGGTTGTATTTAGCCGAAGGATTGGTAATAATTTCGATTGATTTAATGGCGGTTGATGGTATTTGTTTTAACAACATCGCAACATCCATATTGCTTGGGCGCCCGTCAACTAAAACGCGTACATTGCTGTTACCGCGTAAAGAAAGTTTTCCATCCTGATCTACGTTTACCGATGGAATGTTATTCATAATATCTGAAGCAGTTGCACCTACGGTAGATAAATCTCGACCTACGTTAATAACCTTACGGTCAATTTTTTGTTCGGTTGTAGAGCGTTCAGCAACAATGGTTACTTCTTCTAACTGAATATCTTGGCTTTGTATTAAAACGTTGCCTAAGTTAAGGTCCTGAATGTTTTGTGATAACACAAAAGGTTTTGTAAGGTTTTGGTACCCAATAAACTGAATGGTAAGTTGTAACGGTTTTAATGGTAAGTTACGTAAAGTAAAATTACCGTCTAAATCGGTAACGTCAGTAAGTAAAACAGCCCCGTCAGAAAGTACTTGTAAGGTTGCAAACGGAATAGATTCGCTAGTTTCACTATCTATAACTTTACCACTTACTTTACCATTGTTTTGTGCAAATGCCACCCCAAGGTTAAGCATAAACAAACTAAGCAATAATTTAATGTTCATGTTTTTTGATTTATTTGATTGTGATTGATTTACCTATAAGACAAATTATTTAATAAAATGTTACAATAATTTTTACATTTTATTATTATTTTTTTTGCAATGCTATTATAAAAATATGGGTGCTAAAAGTTACTATTTACTCTAAATAAGCGTATCTTTGCTTGTTCAAAAAATTAAATTCATGACGTTAACGCAACTCCTTACAGATCAAATTCAAAAAGCCGTACAAAATTTATTCGAAGTTTCTATTGATAAAGTAGAATTTCAGGCAACACGAAAAGAATTTGAAGGCGATATTACCGTTGTAATTTTTCCATTACTAAAACAAGTAAAATCTAATCCGGTAGAATTAGGTAACAAAATCGGAACCTATTTGGTAGAAAATCTTTCAGCAATTTCACGTTTTAACGTGGTTTCTGGTTTTTTAAACCTGGTAGTTTCTGACTCGTATTACGTAAACTTTTTTAACACCATTAAAAGCAATGCATCTTTTGGTACGGTAGCACCTAATCCTTCAGACAAAGCAATTATGGTAGAATATTCGTCGCCAAATACCAACAAACCGCTGCATTTAGGCCACGTACGTAACAACTTGTTAGGTTACTCGGTAGCCGAAATAATTAAAGCATCTGGTAAAAAAGTATATAAAACCCAAGTAATTAACGACCGCGGTATTCACATTTGCAAATCGATGCTGGCATGGCAAAAGTTTGGCGAAGGCGTAACTCCGGCATCATCTGGTAAAAAAGGCGATAAATTAGTGGGCGATTTTTATGTAGCTTTTGATAAAGAATATAAAGTTCAAATTAGCGAACTTATGGCGCAAGGCCTAAGTGAAGATGATGCCAAAAAAGAAGCACCTATTTTTAAAGAAGCCAAACAAATGTTGGTTGATTGGGAAGCTGGTAAACCTGAGGTTATTGAACTTTGGAAAACTATGAACCAATGGGTTTACGACGGGTTTGCTGTAACCTATAAAAATTTAGGAGTAGATTTTGATAGCTATTATTACGAATCAAATACCTATTTATTAGGAAAAGATGTAGTAGAAGATGGTTTAGCACGTGGCGTTTTTTATCGCAAACCAGATAACTCAGTTTGGATTGATTTAACCGAAGAAGGTTTAGATGAAAAATTGGTTTTACGTTCTGACGGAACTTCAGTTTACATGACTCAAGATATTGGTACGGCCATTCAGCGTATTAAAGATTTTCCTGATGTTGGTGGTTTGGTTTACACCGTAGGTAATGAGCAAGATTATCACTTTAAAGTACTTTTCTTAATCCTTAAAAAATTAGGATTTGATTGGGCCGATCATTTATACCATTTATCATACGGAATGGTAGATTTACCAACCGGAAAAATGAAATCGCGCGAAGGTACTGTAGTTGATGCCGATGAATTAATGGATGATATGACACAAACCGCTCGTGAAATATCTGAAGAATTAGGCAAATTAGATGGCTATACCGACCAAGAAAAAAATGAATTGTTTACCATTATTGGTTTAGGTGCCTTAAAATATTACATTTTAAAAGTAGATCCTAAAAAACGCATTTTGTTTAACCCGAAAGAATCTATTGATTTTGCTGGTAATACAGGGCCGTTTATTCAATATGCATACGCACGTATTCAATCTATTTTACGTAAAGCTGATTTTGATATTACTCAAAATATAGAATTACCAGAATTGCATGAAAAGGAAAAAGAACTAATTAAAGTAATGGAACTTTTCCCGAATGTAATTCAAGATGCAGCCAAAAATCATAGCCCAGCATTACTAGCTAATTATATTTATGATTTGGTACGTGAATACAACTCATTCTATCAAACCGTTTCTATTTTAGGGGAAGAAGATGAAGTTAAAAAAGTTTTTAGAGTACAAATTTCTAAAAAAGTAGGCGAAATTATTAAGTTGGCTTTCGGATTGTTAGGAATCCAGGTGCCAAATCGAATGTAATTCCTTATTTTTACTATTCCGAATTTTATAAGTTCAATCATATAGTGAAACAAAATAAAACAAAATATTTTTTACAAACATTAGCAATTATGGTACTTTCCATAGTTGCTTTTGTTTTACTAAAGCCTTTTTTACCAACAAAACTTTTTCCAGAAGCGCAAGCATCTTTAAAAAATATTGTGGTAGATAGCTTAATGTTAGAAGCATTAGCGGAAGAAGAAGTTGTAACACAAGTTGTAGTTTCGGATTCGGCCTCAACTTCAAATGCTTCTTCACGCAAACCCAACAACTACGCGTTTACCGAAACCGATTATGTGGGCTACCAACATTTGGTTGCATTTTTCGAAAAACTACATCGTTTAGAACAAACCGGAAAAGGCAATGTTCGTATTGCTTATTATGGCGATTCTATGAACGATGGCGATATGATTGTGCAAGATTTTAGAGCCAATTTTCAGGATCGTTTTGGCGGTAATGGTGTGGGTTTTGTAAATATTGCTTCAGAATCTTCTGCATCTCGTGGTACTGTTAAACATCAGCATTCTAAAAAATGGAAAACCGTTTCGTTCGTAAACACCAAAAGTTATTCATCACCTTTTGGGGTAAGCGGTAATGTGTTTTTTGCTAACGATACCAATGCATCGTATTGGGTAAATTACGAAGCATCATACTTTAAACATTTAACCAGTTTAGCTAAACCGGTTTTATATTACGGAAAGTCAAAAAACAAAAACGGTAAGTTATTGGTAATTCAAGATAAAGATACGGTGTACAAAACGCTAAATCCGTCACAATTACTTAACGTTTTACCGTTAACAGATTCTGGTAAAAAATTAAAATTGGTGTTTCAAAACGCAGATTCCATTCCGTTTTACGGAGTTGATTTTGAAAGCGAGTCAGGGGTTTATGTAGATAATTTTTCTAACCGAGGCAATTCTGGCTTACCATTAACCAGTTTAAAATCGGATGTTTTAAAAGCTTTTGATGCTAAGTTGCAGTATGATTTAATAATTTTACAATACGGAACTAACGTTTTAGGTAACGGTTCTAAAAATTTTGGTTGGTACGAAAACCGAATGAAAACCGTTATTGCACATTTACGTGCTGCCATGCCTAATGTTGCTATTGTTGTTGTTTCGGTTGCGGATAAAGCAACCAAATACAACGCACAAATGCAAACCGATTCTGCTGTTGTTCCTTTAATTCAAGCGCAACAAAATTATGCTCGCGATACCGAATCAGGTTTTATTAACCTGTATCAATTAATGGGCGGTTCGGGTGCTATGGTGAAATGGGCTGACGGAGAACCAGCCAAAGCCAATAAAGATTATACGCATTTTAATTATCGCGGTTCTAAATTAGTTGCCGATTTATTATATGATAAGTTTATGTTGGGATACGCCGAGTTTTTAAAACAACAAAAACCTGATGTTGCCACACCAATTGATAGTTTAACCGTTTCTGCCAAATCAAATTAGTTTGTATGCCTTTTAAAAATTGTATTTGTATTTTCGTTTTTAGCATAATTTTATCTACTTATGCACAACCTTTTCAAGATTTAATTGCTGAACCTGTAGCTGCAGATTCTGCTTTTATTTCACCTTTACAACCGGAACCAACTAACGATCCGATTGTAAACGCAGCTGCGTTAAATTCTTTTTTTAAACAATTACAAGATTTAGAAACTACGCAAAAAGGCAAGGTTAGAATAGTACAGGTTGGTGATTCACATATTCAAGCCGATTTTTTAACCAATGCAGCTAAAGCTGATTTGCAACAAAAGTTTGGAAATGGCGGTTTGGGTTTTGTTTTTCCGCACAAATTAGCCAAAACAAACGGACCTAATACCATTACATATAAAACCAATGCCATGTTTACATCAAGCCGAAATGTACGTCCGGTTGATGAACATCCTATCGGAATTGCTGGTTATTTGTTGTTTACAACCAATAAAAATTCGGCTATTGAAGTTACCATTCGCAACGAACAAGATTATGTAAATACCATAAAGCTTATTCAACCCAATAACAATCGTTTTTTTGATGTAGGTTTAAGCACCGGTAAGTTAATTCCGTTTCAAAACTACGCATCCAAGCCCATTACACACAAAGTAAAAGCTGGTGAAACCTTGTCGGCCATTGCACGCAATTACAAAACAACGGTTGATTTTATTAAAAAAAATAACGGATTAAAATCGAATACCATTGCCATTGGTAAAGTTTTAAAAGTTGGTAACGAGCAACAAGTAATTATTGATATCAATACGTCAGATTTTGAAATTATTGATTTAAAAAATGATGGCACAAGCTACGCATACAATTCAGATAAGTTATTAAGTACCTTTTATTTAATTCCTAATCAAGTAGGTAATGAATATTTTATAAACGGCTTGGTGTTAGAAAACAATAAATCTGGAATTACTTACAGCGGAATTGGTGTAAACGGAGCAAAACTTTCTGATTACAACAAGTTTGATTTGTTTTTTGAGCAGATGCAAGCTTTAGCACCTAATTTATTAATTGTAAGTTTTGGTACTAATGAATCTTTCGATAAAGTTTCGGTAACCGATTTTATGAATCAGCTAGAAATTTTTACTACCAAAGTAAAACAAAACAATCCTAATGTTGCCATTTTGGTTACTACGCCACCGCCATCAACCTTATATAAAAAATACGAAAACACGTATATTAATGAATATACACAAGCGCTTGTAGCTTTTGCTCAAACCAGCAATAAAATTGCTGTGTTTGATATGTACCATGCAATGGGAGGCAAGCAAGGCGTTCAGCAAAGTAAAGAAAAAGGTTTTTTAGCTAAAGACGAAGTACATTATACCAAAGCTGGTTATGAACAACAAGGAAAAGTTTTAGCTGATGCGCTTTTACAAGCTTATCAAAATTATATTTCTAACAAGTAGTTTAGTACTAAATGAAAAATTGGTTTAACCAACATATTATTCCGCAATTCGAGTTTTTAAATGCCGAAACCGTTCAAGCTTGGTTTACTTACAATCCGGCCGAACCTATGTTATTTAACACGGCTCGATTTTTTGCCATGTTTTTGGTGTTTTACAGCATTTATATTGCCTTACGTAAAACTTTTTACCCCCGTTTAATTTATGTAATTTGTTTTTCGTTATTTTTTTACTATTTATCTAGCGGAGCTTTTTTTATTCTTATTGTAGTTTCTTCACTGTTTGATTATGTTGTAACGAAACGCATGTATTATGCCAAATCTGAAGTTACCAAAAAAGTTATTGTTACGCTTAGCGTGATTGTTAACTTAGGGCTTTTGGGGTATTTTAAGTACATGAACTTTTTTATAGATTCTATAAACACGGTAAGTAATTCGTTTATAGAATTTCAAAAAATTGCACTTCCGGTCGGAATTTCTTTTTTTACTTTTCAATCTATAAGTTATGTAGTTGAGATTTACAGAAAAGAAATTAAACCTACCAAATCGTACATAGATTATCTGTTTTTTATATCCTTCTTCCCGCAATTGGTTGCCGGACCTATTGTTCGCGCCAAAGATTTTCTTTCGCAAATCTATACCGATTTAACCATCACGAAAGAGGATATGAATCAGGGAATGCTATTAATTATTGGAGGATTAATTAAAAAAGTTGTTATATCCGATTACATTTCATCCAACTTTGTTGATCGTGTGTACGATTTACCAACGGCTTATACTCCGTTTGAAAATTTAATGGCTTCTTACGGATATGCTATTCAAATTTATTGTGATTTTTCGGGTTATTCAGATATGGCCATTGGTATTGCTTTGTTATTAGGTTTTAAGTTACCAACTAACTTTAATACGCCATATCAATCGAAATCGATTACCGAATTTTGGCGCCGCTGGCACATTTCGTTATCTACTTGGTTAAAAGATTTTTTATATATTTCAGTAGGAGGGAACCGAAACGGAACCTTTGCTGGTTTTTTATTTCCGGTTTTGTTTTTTGCAGCTGTTTTAGGTTGGGGAATTTACATGTTAGATGCATCTATAATTCCATTACTTATAGCAATCGGTTCGTTGGTAGTTTTCTGTTTATCCTTTTTATTATCTAAAAACAAAGAACGCACCATGTTTACCGACGTAAACTTAATGACTACCATGTTGTTAGGTGGTTTATGGCACGGAGCAAGTTTGCGTTACATTGTTTGGGGTGCATTGCACGGGGTTGCTTTAGCTGTGCATAAATTGGTTTTAGAATATTTTCCTGAAACTGATAAAAAATCGTTTGGCAAAACTTTATGGCAAATATTCGCTGTTATTTTAACCTTTAACTTTGTAACGTTTTGTTGGATTTTTTTCCGAGCTAAAGATTTTGATACCGCATTACAAATTATAACCAATATTGGTAAACTAACGTTTGATTTTAACCAATGGTATATTATTTATCAAGGGTATGCCAATGTGTTTTTAGTAATGTTAATTGGTTTAGTTTGGCACTTTTTACCAACAGCCTGGTTACAAAAAATTCAAGCTGTATTTATTCAAGCGCCTTTGGTTGGTAAGGCTATTATTTTAGCTTTGGTTTATTGGTTGGTTTTTGCAACTGCACAAGAAGGCCCCCAACCATTTATTTATTTCCAGTTTTAAATCTACTATTCGTATAAATGCAATTACAAACATGTAATTGCATTTTTTTATTAAAAAAAACTTTGGTTTAACTGTTTTTTTATTGTTTTATGTAAAAATAAAGTCTTTATAATTATTGTTAAAATTTTGAGTTATAGGTTATAGTCTTTTATTCATCGTTTTAAATATTGTTTTATGAGTACTTTATTGCATAAAAAAATTAAAGTTGCAGCAGTAGATTTTATTCCTAAATGGGGAAGTTTTAATGAGAATTTAACCAATTTGGTTGATGCGGTTTCTGAAGTTGCAAAGCAAAATGTTGATTATGCTGTTTTTCCTGAAACCATTTTAAGTGGTTATTTGTTTACAGATAGCAACGAAATGGCTCCGTATTTTGATACCATTCCCGGAAAAACAACAGAAGCATTGTTGCCTTTGGTAAAAAAGCACAACATGTACATTAGCGTCGGAATTGCCGAACGTGATATTGAAAACAATGTACCGTACAACTCAGCTGTTTTATTAGGACCAGAAGGAATTGTTGGAGTTTACCGTAAAAACGGATTAAACTCACAAGATCAAAAAGTATTTGCTCCGGGTAATACCGGTATTCCTGTTTTTGATACAGCTCTTGGAAAAATTGGATTACTAATTTGTTACGACGATACGTATTGGCAATATGCACGTTTGGCTATGTTACAAGGTGCTCAAATAATTGGTTGGCATTCCGTTTCAGATCGTATTATGCCAGGTTCATCAAAAGCAGAATTAATTGGAGATCATTCTACCGTTTCACACGTGCAACATATGAGTGCTTTAAATGGTGTTTTTACCATTTGTGCAACACGTACCGGAATAGAAACAAATCCATTAACTAAAAAACAATTGTATTACAACGGCGGTTCTAGTATTTGGAATCCAATGGGGCAAAAAATAGCACAAGCACCAATTGTTGGTCCAGAAGAATTGCCTTATGGGCTTCATGGGGTTTACACAGCAATCATTCAGCTTGAAGAAGCTGCTGTACGTCAACAACAAATTTTAAAAAAACGTAAAACAGATTTATACAATCCATTACTTTCTTTTCATCGTTCTCCTACCGATGCAAACGCAACTACTACAACGTGTACAACTTCATTAAAAGCGGTTCAGTGGTTAACAAACGAATCAAAACTTGCTGGAGTTAAAGTTGCTAAAAACGAAATTTTAGTATTACCTGAACTCTCTGCATTACCACATACAAACACAATAAATGCAATATTAAATGCTGCAGAAAGCCAAAATGGCCCTTTTGAGCAACAGCTTTGTGCCATAGCAAAAGCAGGTGCTGGTTATGTAGTAGGCAGTTATCCTGAAAAAGATGCAGATAAAGTTTATCATACTGTTGTTTTAGCCGGACCAGACGGATCTGTTTTGGCACGCTACCGAGCAACGCATTTAAATGAACGTGATTTAGGCTGGGCAACGCCAGGAAATGAAGTTAGCGTTACAAGTACTCCAATTGGGCGCATTGCGTTGGCTGTAGCTTATGAGTTAGAAATAACCGAACTTGGCGGAATGTACGCTGCGTTACGTGCAGATGTTTTAGCTGCACCGGCTGGTTTGCCGCATCCGCTTAAAGTACAAATTGATGCGAATTTATATTCAATAAAAAATCCACCAACAAATAAGGCCGATTATTATCCGTATGCTGCTGCAACTTTAAACCAAATGTGGGTTATTTGTGGCGGACGTCGTGAAGGTGCATTTACAAGTGCTGCTATTTATGGACCAGAACCAGTTGTACTTACCGAAACTTTATTAGCTGCAGAAAATGAAGATGCAGTGCAACTTACAAGTACTATTCCTGCTCCATATTCTTGGCTGAATCAAGAACGATTAATTACGGGGCAAGTTGCTGCTTTATTTCCGCCAATTGTAAAAAAGTAAATTGAAAATTTGCAATATTCTTTTTAAAAAAGTAAATTGGTTGTACGTGGTAGAATAAAAAATATTTTTTAAACCAAGAATAATTATGAATCAACCATTTTATTTAACTAAAAACTTCATGCTTTTATCCTTGTTTTATTGGCTTTTTTGTTTATATATCACATAGGAAAAGCTACCGGAAAGCTTATTTATTGGCTTGGACAATAATAATTTTAAACTGAAAACAATCTTTCTATCTTTTAAATAAAAAAAGTGTTGTGTTTTTTGCAGCACTTTTTTTTATATGTTACTTTTTATTTTATACTATCAATCAAATTATTAAATTTGCAGTTCTAAAATTCGATACAAAAAATTATGTTTGATAATTTAAGCGATAAACTTGATAAAGCCTTTCATATTTTAAAAGGCCATGGTAAAATTACCGAGGTAAACGTAGCAGATACATTAAAAGAAGTTCGAAGAGCTTTATTAGATGCCGACGTAAACTTTAAAATAGCTAAAGATTTTACTACACGTGTAAAAGAAAAAGCAATTGGTGCAGACGTATTAACTACCTTGCAACCAAGTCAATTAATGGTTAAAATTGTAAAAGACGAATTAACCGAATTGATGGGTGGCGATGCTGTTGGCGTAAACTTATCAGGTAATCCTTCAGTTATCCTAATGTCGGGGTTACAAGGTTCGGGTAAAACTACCTTTTCTGGTAAATTAGCTAACTTTTTAACTACTAAAAAAAATAAAAAAGTTTTATTAGTTGCTTGTGATATTTATCGTCCGGCAGCTATTAACCAGCTTCATGTAGTTGGAGAACAAATTGGGGTAGAAGTTTATTCGGAACCAGAAAATAAAAATGCAGTTGAAATTGCTCAAAATGCAATTAAACACGCAAAAGCAAACGGATTTAATGTTGTAATTGTCGATACAGCAGGGCGTTTAGCGATTGATGAAGAAATGATGACCGAGATTGCTAACGTTCATAAAGCTATTCAACCGCAAGAAACGTTATTTGTTGTAGATGCTATGACAGGGCAAGATGCTGTAAATACAGCTAAAGCTTTTAACGATCGTTTAGATTTTGATGGTGTTATTTTAACTAAATTAGATGGTGATACACGCGGTGGTGCTGCTATTACAATTAAATCGGTTGTAAATAAGCCAATCAAATTCATCGGTACCGGTGAAAAAATGGAAGCGATTGATGTGTTCTATCCAGATCGTATGGCCGACCGTATTTTAGGTATGGGTGACGTAGTTTCGTTAGTAGAACGCGCGCAAGAACAATACGACGAAGAAGAAGCACGTAAGCTTCAGAAAAAAATTGCCAAAAACGAATTCGGTTTCGACGATTTCTTGTCTCAAATCCAACAAGTTAAAAAAATGGGTAACATGAAGGACCTTGTAGGAATGATTCCTGGTGCTTCTAAAGCCTTAAAAGATGTAGAAATTGAAGATGATGCTTTTAAGCACATCGAAGCTATTATATTTTCAATGACGCCAAGTGAACGTAAATCGCCTGCACTTATAGACCCAAAACGTAAAGCACGTATTGCTAAAGGTTCTGGAACAAGCATTCAGCAAATTAATCAATTGCTGAAACAATTTGACCAAATGAGCAAAATGATGAAAATGATGCAAGGCTCTGGCGGTAAAAATTTAATGCGCATGATGGGCGGCATGAAAGGAATGATGAAATAACTAGAATAAAGACGCGTGCAAACGCGTCTTTCTACTTTTATCTATAACAACAACACAATTCATTACAACACACAACTATGCAACTACTAGACGGAAAAAAAGTTTCTGAAGAAATTAAAAATGAAATCGCAATCGAGGTGCAAGCTCTTTTAGATCAAGGCCAAAAAGTACCTCATTTAGCTGCGGTATTAGTAGGTTCTAACGGAGCAAGCTTAACTTACGTTGGTTCTAAAGTTAAAACCTGTCAAAAAATTGGTTTTAAATCTACCTTAATAGAACTGCCTGAAACCATTACTGAATCCGAATTATTACAAAAAATTGACGAGTTAAATACTGACGATGAAATTGACGGATTTATTGTTCAATTACCTTTGCCAAAACATATAAATGAGCAAACCGTTTTAATGGCAATTGATCCGGATAAAGATGTAGACGGGTTTCATCCAACCAACTTTGGTCGTATGGCTTTAGAATTAGAAGCTTTTATTCCAGCAACACCGTTCGGAATTTTACAATTATTACACCGTAATGCTATTGAAACTAAAGGTAAACACGTAGTAGTAATTGGCCGATCTAACATTGTTGGTCGTCCAATGAGCATCTTAATGTCGCAAAAAGGCATGGCAGGTAACGCTACTGTAACTTTAGCCAATTCGTATACCAAAAACTTAAACGAATTATGTCAAGAAGCTGATATTATTGTTACTGCATTAGGCGTTCCAGAATTTTTAAAGGCAGATATGGTTAAAGACGGCGTTGTAATTGTAGATGTAGGTATTACACGCGTGCCTGATGCAACGAACCCAAAGGGTTATGTAATTAAAGGCGATGTAGATTTTGATAATGTTAAAAACAAAGCATCTTGGATTACGCCCGTTCCTGGTGGAGTTGGCCCAATGACCATTGCTATGTTAATGAAAAATACTTTATTCGCGCGTCAGCGTCGATCAAAAAAACAAAAATAAACCCGTAATATGCAACCAAATTAGTAAATTTAGGTTGCATTTTTTTTAATATGAATATTCAATCCATAACAACAAGCCAATTACCCATTATCAAACAATTGGCTTATCAAATTTGGCCCATTTGCTACGCAAAAATTTTAGATTCTGACCAAATTAATTACATGTTGTCAAACTTTTATGCATTATCAAGCTTAGAAGAACAGCTAAACCAAGGCCATCAATTCGTTGTGCTTTACGAAAACGATTTACCCGTCGGATTTGCATCCTACCAGCACAATGCCGATCAAACCAACCAAACCAAATTACATAAGTTGTATGTTAGTACTGATAAGCATAAAAAAGGATTGGGCCAAAAACTTATGAATTATGTGATTATGCAAGCTGCCATGGCCAAAAGTACAGCCGTATTTTTAAATGTAAACCGTTATAACGATGCCCTACATTTTTACACTAAAAATAACTTCGAAATTATAAAAGAAGAAGATATTGCTATCGGTAACGGTTATTTAATGGAAGATTATGTAATGCAAAAACAATTATAAGGGCGTTTCGTTTGCCTGCCTTTTATAAGCAGGCAAACGGCGGTTTTTCGCGTTATCTTTTTAAGCAAAAAGCTTAAAAAGGATGCTGCTTCAATCCCTAACGCATAAAAAAATCGAAGGTTTTCTTCGATTTTTTATTTTTTATAATTTAATATATTTATTTTCTATAGCATAACCTACAATGGCTGTGGCCACCGGATCAAACGACGCACGCGATTCTGGTTTTGCTTTTTGTGCCGGAATTACAACGCTTGTACCATTTGTAAAAACTAAGGTTCCGTTATTATTTGCGCTTTCCCAAATGCCAATTTGTTTTCCGTCTGCGTTGTAAATTTCATAAATCAAATCAAAAGTACCGCTCCCTTTTTTTCTTTTTAACGATCCGTATTTGTTTTTGTAATTCAAAACAATTTCACCTTTATCGTTAAAATCTACCTTGCTGTTTTCCGCGATTTTGTTTATGCGATTTAATTCATCATCAATAACCTTTTCTTTCCCCATAATTATCGCCTTCACGTCTAAATTAGAAGCTAAAATTTGTTCGGCAACTTGAGTATCTAATCCTTCAGGAGTAAAAAGTTTATATTCGGCAAGCGTAAAATCAAGTAACATTTTCTTTTCAAACGAGATAGGAGATTTATCCCCTTTATTATAAATAGAAACGTACGTTGCACCATCGGGCGATGTAACTTCGTAATAAACTTCTCTTGTATTTTGATCTATAACATGTACATTGGGTTTAATTTTTAAAATTTCTTGCCCGTTTAAATCAGAAATGGTGTACCATCTTTTCTGAGCTTTGAATGTTGCAATGGGTTTGTCATCAAATAAAATCTGATTTTTTTTAGTTTTTATATTCTGTCCTAAAGCAAGGGCTGAGGTTAAAGCAAACCCCAAAAGGCATAATGTTTTTTTCATAACTTTTGTATTGAATTATTCGTACCACTATAACGAATATCTGTTTTAATTGAGTATTTTTAATATCGATTATAACAAGCATTTAAACGAATTTAACTATGAAAGCATTGGTTTTAGGCGCAACCGGCGCAACCGGACAACAACTTGTACAACAATTGTTACAAAATCCTGATTACGAACAAGTTTTGGTTGTGGTTCGTAAAGCAAGTTTTAAGCCCGAACCTAAGCTTACCGAATTGGTTGTTACTTTTGATGAATTGCAAAATTATAAAGAGCATTTTGTTGGTGATGTTGCTTTTTCTTGTTTGGGTACTACACTTAAAGCTGCCGGAAGTAAAGAAGCGCAATGGTTAGTAGATTATGAATATCAATATGAATTTGCAAGCTTATGTGCAGCCAACCAAGTTTCAACATTTGTTTTAGTTTCTGCAGTAGGAGCTAAGGCCGATTCGGCTTTTTTTTACAATAATTTAAAAGGAAGTTTAGAAGATGCGGTTAAAAAACTTTTGTTTACTAAAACCATTATTTTTCAACCCGCAGGATTAATTCGTCCTAATTCTGACCGAATGGGCGAAAAGGTTTTTATTCGTCTTACAAAAATTATAAATGCTTTTGGTTTGTTACTAAAATACAAACCTGTTACAACTGCTAATTTGGCCCAAGCCATGCAAAACGCAGTGTTAAAACAACCGAATGGCATTTCAACAATTGGCTTGTCAGCCATTTATAACTTACTTTAGTTCTAACATTATGTTGGGATGAGATTCGAATATTTCGAGCAGAATTTAAAAATACGTGCTACCGGTGCCTTGTACCAATTCGTCAAGTTGCTTTTGTATCAACTTTTTGTTGTACATGGTGTTGTTTAATTTTGTTTCTAAATAAGTTCGGGTAGTTTGTAATCCTAAATTAACTCGGCTTATTTGGCTGTTATTCCAAATAAAAAGTATTTTTTTGTGGTTTGCTATTGCGCTAAATCCGCTGTACAACACATCGTTTAGCGCATCCAAGCTTTCACCTAATTGCCAAGTTTCATTTTGCATCAGCAATCGGTTTATTTCTATGTAAAAGCTCGGAATGCTAACAACATTTTTTCCTTCAATATAAAATGTTTTCATGGGTATTTCATTTCAACTATAAAAATAATATTTTTTTGTAGGATATTTAAATTTTTCAAATAACTTTGTATTGCAAAGTAAAATGATATGGCATCAAAAATTCAAGACGATTTATCGCACATTAAAAATATGATGGAACGTTCTACGCGTTTTATTTCATTAAGCGGATTAAGCGGCGTTTTAGCTGGTACGGTTGCATTAGTTGGTGCTTACATAGCGCATTTTATGTTACAGGTAAACCAGAATCAGCCAAATACGTATTCGGTTTTTAGTTTTGTTATGTTGGCATTGGTTGTTTTGGTAGTTGCTATTTCGGCTGGGGTTTATTTTACGGTAAGTAAAAGTAAAAAATTACAGCTTCCTTTTTGGACATCAGCAAGCAAAAATGTGCTGATTGCTTTGGCAGTTCCGTTAGTAACGGGCGGTATTTTTTGTTTGTCTTTGCTTGCGCATAAATTATTTTGGCTTTTAGTACCTGTTATGTTGTTGTTTTACGGTTTGGCACTTGTTAATGCAGAAAAATATACATTTTCCGATATTAAATATTTAGGATTTTGCCAAATTGTTTTAGGGCTTATTGCTGCTTTTGTAACCAATTATGCACTTGTTTTTTGGGCTTTAGGTTTTGGGGTGTTACATATTTTGTACGGAATTATTCTGTATAAAAAATACAATTAGCATGGGGATTATTGAACGACTAAATAAAGATTTTGAAAGTAGGGTTCGCCTTGGCATCATGTCCATTTTAATGGTAAACGATTGGGTAGATTTTAATGAAATGAAAGTTTTACTTGACGTTACCGATGGAAATTTAGCCAGCCATACCGCTGCGCTTGAAAAAAAGAATATATTTTGATTAAAAAGGAGTTTGTGGGTAAAAAGCCAAAAACTTCTTACCAAGCAACGCAATTAGGAAAGGCGGAGTTTAAAAAGCATTTAGCTGCTTTAGAAAAATTAATGAGACACTAATTGTCTTATTTTTTTAAACAATAACTTTGAATAGCAAAGTACTTTATATTTAAATTCAATCATCATGAAAAAACATCTTTTAATTTTAATTTCAGCTGTGGTTTTTACAGCTTTATTTTACAACGAAAGCGTGGGTATTAATCTTAGCCTTTTCGGATTTTTTCTTTTGCTGCTCACTTGGTTTCAATTTCCAAAAGCTAAAAAAAACGCAAACTTTTTGTTGGTGAGCATTTGTTGTTTATTAATTTTAATTTCTAATGCTTGGCTTTTTGGTCCCGAAACGTTTATTATGACCTTTTTGTCTTTAGCCTTATTGCGTGTGTATGCGCAGTATCCAACGTTTAAACTTCCGTTTACCGTTTTGGCTGTTCCAGCACAAGGGCTTGCAACTTTTGCACGTGTTTTTTTACCCCAACCAGGATTGGCCATTCCTGCAACAAGCAAAGCTGTATTTTTAAAAAAGATGGTTGCTTATGCCATAATTCCATTTCTATTTATTATAGGATTTGTATCTATTTATATACTGAATAGTGATTTTTTATCTAATGTTTTTTTAAACTTCAATTTCAATATTAATGTATTCCTTATTGTTATTTTCTTGCTAGGTTTTTATTTGTCATTTAGTTTTTGGGACGGATGGATTTATAGTGGATTGCAACAATTTTCGGCTTCATGTAAAGATGGGTTATCTTATAAAGAAGATGAGAATGCGTATATGCCTGAAAAAGTTGAAATAAATAGTGGTGTAATTACATTTTCAATTCTTAATGTTTTATTGATTTTATTTATAGGTATTTATGCGTACGAGCAATTTTTTATTCCTCAAAATTTTGCGAACCTAAGTATTCAAACACATCAGCGTGTAAATTCACTTATCGTTTCAATACTTATGGCTGTTGTAGTTATTCTATATTTTTTCAGAAATCGATTAAACTTTTCAAAACATAATAAGAATCTTAAAAAAATAGTTTTCGGTTGGATTGTTTTAAACTCCTTGTTAGTTTGCTTAACCGCAATAAAAACAGTAGATTATATTGTGCATTTAGGATTAACTTACCAAAGGTTAGGTGTTTTATGTTTTTTAGCTGTTTGCCTAGTGGGATTATTTTTCACTTATGTAAAAGTGAAGCATGTAAAAACTACGTTTTATTTACTAAATAAAATGAGTTGGGTGGTTTATGTAAGTTTAATTGTAGTTTCGGTTCCGAATTGGTCGGCATTAATAACTCAATATAACTTACAACAACCTAATGTGGATTTAGAATATTTAACTTATGCTGTACGATATAATGAGAATCAAATGTTGTTGCATTATAAAACACAACCAGATTCTGAGCAATATAGAAATGCTTATTTCAATATTCTAAAAAAGCAAAATTTCGGTTTCTTATCTAAAGAATTGTATTATGAAACTATTAAGCTGGATGATTTTCCTAAACCAATTAAAGCTGAAGTAGATTAAAATGTTTCAAAATAATTATATAATAGTAAAAAGAGTAAAAAACTTAAGTCAGGTTTACCTGACTTTTTTTATTTATGGCGTATCCCTCGTATCCTCGGGCCGGGCTTTTCGCTTTATCTTTTTGTTGAGGTTTTGTAAACCCAAC